>JAHDSP010000190.1 GCA_018432645.1 Bacteroidales bacterium
GTAAATGGTTCATTGGTACTGAATATATTCCTAATATTGATGGTGGAGATTTAATAACAGTTATACAATTACCTGAAGGATATAGTGCTGTAGAAACAGAAAAAGCTGCTGCAAAAATTGAAAAATTTATCGAATCTAATGTGCCAGAAATTGTTTTTGGCTTTACTGTAGCTGGACAAACTGATCAAGGTATTTTATCTTCAGTAGGTTTCAAAGAAAACAAAAACCTAGCTACAATAGTATATCATATGGTACCTCCCGATCAGCGTAAACGTAGTTCTAAACAAATAGCAAAATTAGTTGAAAAAGAGCTGAAAAAGATGCCAGAAATAGAACAATTTAACGTGACTGGTGGATCTATACTTAGTGATGCTTTACTTGGAAATGCTAAACCAATTGAAATAGTTATTTCTGGAAATGATTTAGATGAATTACGTAAATATGCTAAAATTATTGAAGATTCTTTGAAAAAAAATCCTAATCTCACTAATATTCAAAATAGTTTAGCAAATACAAAACCTGAATTTAGAATAACTTTTGACAAAGACCGTATGGCAGACCTTAAAATAAATCTTGGTATGGCTGCTATGCAAGTGCGTCAGAGCCTCTATGGTACTGAAGCAGGTAAATATAATGAACAAGGCAATGAAATTCCTATTAATGTCAGATACAAGCGTGATGAACTTACATCAATAAATGATGTTTTAAATATTAGAATATCTTCTCTTACAGGTAATTCTTATGCCCTTCGAGAAGTAGCAGATGTAAATATAGATAATGGCTATGCAGAAATAATGCATGATAATCAACAACGTGTAGCTATAGTAGGTGCTGATATTACAAATGATATAGACCTGGGCACAATGTCCACAGAAGTGCAAAAAATGATTAATAATATTAATCATTCTAATAATGTAATGATACAATTAAAAGGACAAGTAGAAGAGCAACAAGAGAGTTTCTCAAGTTTAATATTAATTTTGATAATTAGCGTAATATTAGTATATATGATTATGGCCGCACAGTTTGGTAATTTATTGCAGCCTTTCATCATCTTTCTCTCCTCACCCTTTGCTATAGTAGGCTCTATCCTTGCTTTTTATATAACTGGCACTACTTTAAGTTTGATTTCTTTTGTAGCAATAATATTATTAATGGGTGTAGTAATAAATAATGGTATAGTGCTGGTAGATTATACTAATATGCTCATTAAACGTGGCTATACATTATATGATGCCCTTGTCTTAGCAGGAAGGTCTAGACTACGTCCAGTATTGATGACAACAATTACAACTATAATGGGTATGCTGCCTATGGCTTTAAATAATGGATTACTTCATGAGATCTGGGCTCCCTTAGGTATTACTAGTATTGGTGGGTTAGCTTTTGCTACTTTAATTACTTTGATATGGATTCCAGTTCTTTATGCATTGTTTTATTCAAACATTAAATCTAAAAAAACATTAAATTTATGAAACATATAAATATTCATTGCGATGTTGCTCAGGCAAATGAGGTAATTTTAATCTTAGAGCAATGTAATATAAGTAGCTTTCAAGTTATTGATAAAGTAAAAGTAAAAAATAGACTAGGCGATCCTCGTATGAATAATAGTATATGGCCAGGTTATAATGTTTTAATTATGTTACAAGTCAGAGAAACTAATAAATTTGACTTATTAAAAGAAAATATTATAAATTATAACAAAAATGTTAGTAATATAAATCAATATATAACCATGGAAGCGTGGGATATAGATACTTTAATATATGAATAATTATGAATAAAAATAAAACAAGAAACTTAATCCTTAAAAAAGCTGCTGAGGTTTTCGCAGCTAAAGGTATAGACAAAACAACGATAGAAGATATCACAAAAAAAATAGGTAAAGCTAAAAGTAGCATTTATTA
>JAHDSP010000242.1 GCA_018432645.1 Bacteroidales bacterium
CCAATTTTCAGCTCTATCAATAACCAATTAGGACAGTTTACTAAATCATTATTGTAAACTGTTCTATCGTGCACTGGTGAAGGTAATCTATTATATAATCCAGCAATATATGTACCTGGATAATGCTCATCTACTTGCATTCTACTGCCAACAAAAGCTCCTCTAGTCGCAAAATATCCATTTCCTGTAGTAGTTAAAGACTCTCTAAGCATTTCTTCCTTTTTATCATAATTATAATATGTAAGATGCCAAGCTTTTTCATTTATACCATTAGCAAACCAATCTTCTATTTGTTCCCAAGTAAGTTCACTGAGGTCATTAACAACTATATCGGCGCCATTCTCTTTTAGCAAGTCAGGAGCTGTCCTACGAGCTACACCTACTACCAAAGCAAAATTACCATTTTTACCAGCTTCTACACCAGAGATAGCATCTTCGAAAATCATACATTCAGTAGGATATAAACCCAATTGATGAGCAGCTGTTTCGAAAATATCTGGATTTGGTTTACCTTTTAAACCTAATTGCTCTGATACTATACCATCTACAATAGTATCAAATAAGTTTTCTAATCCTGCATTTTCTAAAATCAATGAGCTATTTTTACTAGAAGTTGCCAAGCCTACTTTAATATTTTGTTGTTTTAATTTATTAATAAATTCTATTGTTGATTCGAATACTTCCACGCCTTTTTCTCTGATAAGTGTTTGAAATAATTCATTTTTTTTATTTCCTATACCACAAATTGTTTCTTTGTCAGGGCTATCGTCTGGATGTCCGAAGGGTATATTTATCTTACGAGATTCTAAAAAAGATTTTACACCTTCGTATCTAGGTTTACCATCTACATAGTTAGGATAATCTAATTCATAAGAAAAAGGTTCTAATATTAAGCCATTTACTTTTGAAAATTTTTCTAAAAAATCATCAAAAGTTTTTTTCCATGCTTCGCGATGTAGCTTTGCACTAGCAGTTACTACACCATCTAGATCAAAAATTGCTCCTTTACATAATTCATTCATAATATTATTTATTAATTTCATTTAATAGCGTTATTAAAATATCTGGTGAACTAACAAAATATGAATTAGCACATATATTATTTATACTTTCTTTGAGATTATCATCATTAGTTACAAATATAGCAGCTACATTGTTTGTTTTTTTTATCGTAGTAGTTAGCATAGGTATATCTGATTTAGTATCTCCACATATTATAGCACCTAGTTTATTAATGTTAAGTGGTATATTTCTATCTAAAAATTCGACTCCATCACCTTTATCGAAATCTTTGAGTTCATTATCTTCATTATTAATATTTAGGATGATTTCAATATCTAATCCCGTATCTTCTATACTTAAATATTTTTTATTTGGATCTATATAATTAACTAAATTAATAATTTGATTAAAAAAACTTTCAGAAATATCAGGTGGTATTGAATTATAAATATCTTGACGAGCAATGGTAGTTTGACCAAATTTTTTTTGAAATCCAGAGCCTATAAGTGAAAAAATCTGATACTCTTCATTATTAAGTAAATTATCAATTTCATTATTTAGTTTGTCCAATATTTTTTGTTTTTCAGAATCTATTGATAAATAATGTTCATTGTTATTTTTATCAAGATATTCTCTACCTTTAGAACCTGCATAAATAAAAAGATTGTCTGGTGATACACTCATATCTAATAGACCAACATTTTTGAGAGGTGCTGATGTTAAAATTACTGTATTTTCAGCAGAGTAGATAGCATATCTAGACAAAAATACAGCATTATAAATAGATTGAATAGAAGAATTATATCGCCCACAGTAATTATTTACCGTACCATCTCTATCAGATATTAGATTTTTAAATTTATTATTAGCTAAAAAATCTTTACCATCAGCTATTTGCTTAAAAAAATTAGGATTTAAGATAGATAAATATTCATAAAAATCTTGTTCTTTATGCAAAAGATAGTAAATATCTTTTTGTAATTCGCTAATCTCATAAAATAAATTAAGTTTCACTTGAGTATTGTGATGATTAATGATTTTCTCATATTGATTGCCAGGTAAATTATTTAAGATTTCTAAAGCTTCTTTTAGTAAATCAATCATTTCTGAATTACAAATCTTGTTATTTAAAATATCATTTACTATTAATTTTTTAATATCTCTCGTATAAAACATTAGACTATAAAAATCATTCAAAGAATTAATATTCAAATATTTTATATCCATAAAAAATAGTTTTTAATAAGGTTTGATTATTTTAATTTTTTTAATAAACGAATTAATTTTTCTGAACTATCTATGTACCATTTAGCTTCTGTAGGTGTAAGTCCAACCTTGATGCTATATGAATTGTGTGGCAAAACTTCGAAAACGCTTTCATCAGTAATATCATCACCAGCAGCTAAAATAAAGTCCCAATTTTTTTCATCAAGCCAAAAAGACAAAGCTCTATCTTTATTGATACCTGCTTGTTTTATTTCAATAAATTTAGCCCCTTGTAATATGTTAAGATTCATATTAGTAGAAAGAGCCATATTTTTAAGAGTATTTTTTAATTCTATAGATCTAATATCAGCTAATTTTTTATTTACATTTTTATAATTCCATACGATAGAAAATTCTTTTTGTTGAATAAAAGAACGAGGTGTACGATCTACATAGAATTCTATAATAGGTAATATTTTTGTCATCCAATCAGTATCCAATGGTTCTATATTTTCCCATTCTCCGTTACGTTTTATCAATGCTCCGTGTTCGGCAATCAATCCGACGTTAATATTTGCAAAATTTTGTTCTAAATCATATTTTTGCCTACCACTTAGAATAACAATTTTATTTTTAGGATTATTTGATAATTTTTTTAATAAATCTAATAATCCTTTATCGGGAGTATACCCCTCTAAATTCGAAGGGATTAGAGTACCATCTAAATCTAAAGCTAGTAGCCTATTACTGGCAATAGAATAATCTTGAACTATTTTATTAATAACTTCATTATTTAAATATTTTGAAGTTAATTGATTTTGACGATTTTTTATATTATCTAAAGAGTCCATAAAATCTTCAGCCCATCTACGAACATTGTAGCGTTTCAATCTAAACTGCATTTGTTTATTTCTTCTTATTTGTTCATCTTCATTCATTTCTATAGCTTGATGGATAGCCTCTATCACTTCATTGGTATCATTAGGATTAACGATGATAGCTTCACTCATTTCTTTAGCTGCTCCAGCCATTTCACTAAGTATTAGTACGCCTTTATCATTTGATTTAGTAGCGACAAACTCTTTAGCGATCAGATTCATACCATCTTTGATAGGTGTCACTAGAGCGATATCTGCCATATTATATAGAGCTGCCATGTTTTCTAAAGGAAATGAACGATAAAAATACCAGATTGGATTCCAATCAAAAGTTCTATATTTACCATTTATCCTACCTACTAATTCATCTACTTCTTTTTTTAGCTGTTGATAATAATATACCTTTGTTCTCGAAGGAGCAGATACTTGAATTAAAGAAACTTTGCCTTGATATTCTGGATATTTGTCTAAAAATTGCTCAAAAGCTTCTAATCTTTGTATAATACCTTTAGTATAGTCAAGTCTATCTACTGATAAAATTAATTTATATTTTCCCATACGTCTTCGTATCAGAGCCATATTTCTACGAACTTCATTTAATTCTATAGCATTAGCATATCTTTCATAATCAATGCCCATAGGGAAACTATCAACTTTTAAAATTCTATCATTAGTAATTATTTCACCAAGAGTGTGATCATAGCCTAATATATTATAAACACTATCCAAAAAATTATGAACATAATCATAAATATGAAACCCTATCAAATCTGCTCCTAATAAACCTTCTAATATTTCTTTTCGCCACGGGATTAAGTGAAAAATCTCAAATGGTGGAAATGGAATATGTAGAAAAAAACTAATCTTAGCATCTGGTAGCTCTTTTCTGAGCATAGTAGGTAATAGCATCAGATGATAATCATTAATCCATATATTATCATCTGGTTCAGCTATTTTTATAATAGCATCGCAAAATTTTTTATTTACTTTTTTGTAACATTCCCATTGTTTCTCATCATAAATAACATATTGCGTAAAGCAATGAAATAATGGCCAGATAGTCCTATTGCAAAAACCATAATAATATTTATTTACTTCATTTTCAGTTAAAAACAATGGAATATTAGAGTAGTCATTTTTTAATTTAATTTCTATATCATTTATTTTATTTTTGCTTAAATTATCTGAAGTGATGCCACACCACCCTAACCAACTACTATCATAACTTTTATAAAATGAACCTAACCCAGTAGCTAATCCACCCACACTTGGTTTAATATTAAATGAATTCTTTCTCTGTTCTATAGATACAGGTAATCTATTAGAAACTACTAATAATCTACTCATCACACATATTTTTATCTATTTATATAATACAAATTTACAAAATTATTATTAAAAAGACCCAATAAAGGGAAATTTAATAAATAAAGTTTATAAGAGTTTATTAGTGTAAACCTATCCATTACACTCTCTAACTACCAATATCACAGTCACCTCGTTATAAAAAAGTGCTTAGAGTTTAGACTTTTAGTTACGCATCAAAGCGGGGTTGATATTCTAGATGCTTTATTCCATATGTTATTTTTGGTATAATTCCATTTTTAAATTAATTTTGCAAAAAAATATTTTTATGAAAGATGTATTTTTTGAGCCCTACAAAATCAAAATGGTAGAGCCTATTAAGATGAGTTCTAGAGATGAACGAGAACAATGGATTAAAGAAGCTCATTATAATTTATTTAGTTTACCAGCAGAGCAAACTATAATAGATTTACTAACAGATAGTGGCACTGGAGCTATGAGCGATAGACAGTGGGCAGCATTAATGTTAGGTGATGAGAGTTATGCTGGAGCTTCTTCATATTATAATTTAAAAAATGCTATTGAAAAAATTCTTGGATTTCCATATTTCATGCCTACACATCAAGGAAGAGCTGCAGAGAATGTATTGTTTTCTGTACTCATAAAAGCTGGTGATGTAATACCTGGTAATAGTCATTTCGATACTACAAAAGGGCATATAGAATATAGACAAGCTACAGCAATAGATTGTACTATAGATGAAGCTTTTGATACTGACATTATACATCCTTTCAAAGGGAATGTTGATATTAATAAATTGGTAAAAGTATTAGAAACTAATGAAGCATCAAAGATTCCTTTTATCATAATTACTATTACTAATAATACTGCGGGCGGACAACCTGTAAGTATGGAAAATCTAAAACAAGTTCGAGAAGTAGCAAATAAATTTAATAAATTAGTGGTCATAGATGGTGCTAGATTTGCCGAAAATGCATATTTTATTAAAACTAGAGAAAAAGGTTATGAAAATAAAACTATTAAAGAAATTACAAAAGAAATGCTATCTTATGCAGATATCATGACTATGAGTGCTAAAAAAGATGGTTTAGTAAATATAGGAGGCTTTATTGCTATGAGAGATAAAAAAATCTGGGAAGCTACAAGTGTATTTAACATAATGTATGAAGGTTATGTAACTTATGGTGGAATGGCAGGTAGAGATATGAATGCTCTTGCTATTGGACTGGATGAGTCTACAGAATTTACATATTTAGATTATCGAATCAAACAAGTAAAAATATTAGGTGATATTTTAGAAGAAGCTGGTATACCTTATCAAAAACCTGCTGGTGGTCATGCAATTTTTGTAGATGCTAAGAAATTTTTGCCTTATGTACCTAAAGAAGAATATATAGCTCAAACCTTAGCAGTAGAATTTTATTTAGAGGGTGGTGTACGTGGCGTAGAAATCGGTACTCTTTTAGCAGATAGAGATCCTATAACTAAAGAAGATCGTTATCCAGCACTAGAACTCGTGAGATTGACTATACCGAGAAGAGTATATTCTAATGATCATATGAGATATGTAGGTGAAGTA
>JAHDSP010000137.1 GCA_018432645.1 Bacteroidales bacterium
AGCTAATAGATTTTTGCGGCAAATGGTAAGAAGTATAATAGGAGTTCTTATATCTATAGGAACTAATGTAGCTGAAGAAAATTTGCTCAATGAGTTGCTATTACATAAAGATAGAAGTAAAATTAAAATCATTGCACCACCGCAAGGATTATATTTGACCAGAGTAACTTATCCAGAATGATAACATTAATTTAGTAAAATATAAATATTGATTTCAAAATTTATATAATATTTGTCGAGATAATCTATCGGGAATCTGAGGTTTTGTCAAAATTTTTCTATAATATTAAATATGAACAATAAAAAGCCCATTCTGTTGAATGGGCTTTTTATATTAATTAAAGTGTCATTTTAATCTTCTAAAACACTGAATTCTGATTTGTCTACACCACATACTGGACAAACCCAATCATCAGGAAGGTCTTCAAAGGGGGTTCCTGGTGCTATACCAGAATCTGGGTCTCCTTTTGCTGGATCATAAATATATCCACAAATTTCGCATTCGTACTTTTTCATAGTTTTTTATTTTTGGTTTGTAAAATTATTAAAAATTGTTAATTTTATAGTGCTGTATAGCCACCATCTATTACTAGCTCAGATCCTGTCATATAAGATGATTCATCTGAAGCTAAGAACAATGCTCCATAAGCCACTTCTATAGCTTCTGCAGGTCTGCCTAAAACTGTTGTTCCTAAAATTTGTCTGGTACTTTCTTCGTCTTTTAAGAAATCTTGAACCATTTGAGTCCTAATTATACCAGGATGAATTGAATTTACTCTGATGTTATATTTTGCAAGTTCAGCTGCAACTGTCTTAGTTAAAAGTCTTGAAGCGCCTTTAGAAGCATGATATGCAACAGCCATTCCAGTACCTATCAATCCTGCAATAGAGGAAATATTAATTATTGAACCTTTACCAGCTTTTTTCATTGCAGGTAAAACATATTTGATTCCTAAAAATTGACTTTTTGCATTGATATTCATAACTCTATCCCATTCTTCTTCAGTAGCTGTCTCTATTCCAGATGCTGGGAATATACCAGCATTATTAACTAATACATCTACTTTGCCCCATTTCTTTTCAATGTCTTCAGCTAATTTTTCCCAATCTTTTGCTTTTGACACATCTAGCTTATAGCCGAGAGCTTCTCCACCATTTTTAATGATTTCATTTGCTACTAGCTCGGCTTCATCTTTTAGGATATCAGCTACTACTACTTTAGCACCTTCTTTAGCAAATAATATTGCTTCTTCTTTACCCATGCCTCTTGCTGCACCGGTGATAATTGCTACTTTGTTTTCTAACCTTTTCATAATATTTTGTTTTTTG
>JAHDSP010000028.1 GCA_018432645.1 Bacteroidales bacterium
ATACTGATAGATATATTTTTATCTTTTTCTATGGTAATAGCACGCAGAGAATATTCTCCCGTACTTTTTGCTTTTTGCAACATCATTATGCAGGTATCTACCGTAGCACTCTCGAAAATACCTGGCCCTAGATCTAATAGCAAAAGTGGGTTGTATTTGAGAAAGAAATTTCTCAATTTCTCACCATAGCCTGCACGCATCCATTTATTAGAACTAATATAGCATAGCAATCCATTATCTTTTGCTATTTGTAAGCCTTTTTCATAAAAAAGACAGTAAATATCTCCGGTACGATCAAAGGTTTCGTATCTCATAGTTTTGTACAAATCAGCATATTTCATCGTGTCATTGTATGCTTTTTGTAGTTGTATATACGGTGGATTGCCAATCACTGCATCGAAGCCTACATAATTACCATCATCATTGAGCACTTCGGGGAACTCGAAACGCCACTCAAAAGCATTTTGATATATGGTATTTTGTTTTTCGTCATATATTTTTTGTAATTCTTTTACTTCATTTGCTAATTTGTCGACATTTTCTCTCCATGCTTTTGCGTAAGATTCATCAAAGTGGATATTAGGCTGATAGCTAAGACTATGGAGTAAATCTTTTTTTTCTCTTAATTTTTTGAAATCAGGATCCCGTGGATCACTAATTTCTGAAAACTTTACTTTTAATTTAGCTATATCATCCAGAATTTTATGACGTGTGATTTTATCAGAAGCCCATTTATATACTTTTACTTTTTCTTTATATTCATTGACAATTATTCTAAATCTTCCCCTATCAGCGGGTGTGAGGTTTTGAGTGTCATCTTTCAGATTAAATCGGCTAATGAGTGAGTCGCCACATTTGATATTGATATCAATATTAGGTAATGTCTCCAGCTCTTTGTAATCGGGAGCTTTGTAATAAGCATTTTTTAGTAGTTCTATCCAGAGTCGTAGGCGAGTTATTTGCACAGATTTAGAATTGATATCTACACCAAAGAGGCAATTTTCTATGATTTTTTGTTTTTCTTTGAAAATGGTTTCTTGCACACGCTGACTATCAGGATCATTAGGTATATATTGGAAAAACTCATTATCGTAGAAGATTACCAGCTCATCATTTTCTACTTTTATTTTACAATTTTTTAATATTTTGCCCGTATCATCTACTAGAATACCCAATTCACTTTTGATAGCTATGATTTCATTTAATGCAGAAACCAAAAAATGTCCCGACCCTACGGCGGGATCACAAATTCTGATGCTATCTACTATCTCATTAGCTTCTTTAATATTTAGCGGTGTGATACTATTATACAAGTCAGTGAAATCTCTACATTGCCAACCTTGATCATTAAATTTCTCAATAATAGCTCGCCTGATAGTCTCTCTACACATATACTCGGTTATGTATCCAGGAGTGAAATATGAGCCATCGCGGTAACCATTAATTTTTTCAAAAATCAATCCAAGAACAGCCGCATTTATTATATCTCTATTGTCACTTTGCACAGTTTTATTAACATCACTAGATAAATCATAGGAATTAAGAAAACGAAATAGATAATTTAATGTCGAAAGGCTACCTGTCAGTGGTTTACCATGATTATCTTTTAATACAGTATATTTGTATAAAGGCAATGCTAATCTATC
>JAHDSP010000158.1 GCA_018432645.1 Bacteroidales bacterium
AATTTCTCCTAAAGATCGCATATTTATAAGTGGATATTTTGGGCGAGATGTATTTGACGTGAAAGTAGCTGATGATAATTTCTCTACAAATATTGATTGGGGTAATGCTACCCTAACTGCTAGGTGGAATCATCTATTTTCACAAAAATTATTTTCTAATACTACTTTTATTTATAGCGATTATAACTTTAATTTTGGTGCTATACAAGAGCTATATAATGTACAATTAAATACATCTATTAGAGATTTTCAATTAAAATCTGACTTTGCTTATTTTTTAAAAGATGGTTGGAATATGAAATTTGGAGTCGAAGGCATACATCATACTTTCAAACCATATACAGCTTCTTTTACTATGGAAAATAGTCCATTAAATCTCGGTAATCCAACTAAACTTTATGCGTGGGAAGCTGCTGGCTACTTTCATACAGAAGGGGACATAAATAGATGGATACGTATATCAGCAGGTGCTAGACTAGGATATTATCAGCAAATAGGACCTTTTACTCGATATCTTTTCGATCCTATAACCCTCACTAATACTGATAGTATAGTTTATGGTAAATTCAAAAAAATCGTCAATTATTATCAATTGGAGCCACGTTTTTTAGTTAGATTTAAAGTCGATAGTACAAGCTCTATTAAACTATCTGCTACTCGCAATGCACAATTTATTCATATGGTTTCTCCTGTAAATGTTACTTTGCCAACAGATTTATGGATTCCTAGCACTGATAGTGTAAAACCTCAAATTGGTTATCAATTATCATTAGGATATTTTCGTAATTTTTTTGATAACTCTATAGAGCTTAGTATAGAAGGTTATTATAAATGGCTATTTAACCAAATAGATTATAAAGAAGAGTCTCTTTATGAAAATTACATTCTTACTAATTTAGACAATAATTTTACATATGGCAAAGGTAGAGCTTACGGTATAGAATTATTTTTACAAAAAAAATATGGAACATTCACAGGATGGATAGGTTATAGCTATGGTAAAACTGAACGTGAATTTCCTAAAATTAATGATGGGAAACCTTTTCCCGCAAAATATGATCGCACTCACGATATAAGTATAGTTTTAACATATCGGATAAGTAATGCGTTTAGTTTATCAGGTGTGTGGGTGTTTGCCACCGGTAATACAGCTACGGTCCCAGTTTCTAGATATTTTATAGAAGGTAATATTGTAACAGAATATAGTGATAGAAATGCTTTTCGTTTACCATCATACCATAGAGCTGACCTTAGCCTCACCTGGTATCCGCAACATAAGAAAAAATCAAGAAAAATTGAAGAAAGTTGGAATCTATCTATTTATAATGTTTACAATAGAAAAAATCCTTATGTTATCTATTTTGATATTAATGGAGATATGACACAAAATAATATGACTATCACTGCCAAACAGCTTTCACTCTTCCCTATTCTACCATCGATTACGTGGAATTTCAAATTTTAATCTATTATGAGAATTTATAAATTATTTTTCCTTATTTTATTTATAACCTTATCTTCATGCAGTAAGGAAATTGAGCTTGATCTGCCAGAACCAGATAAAAAATATGTAATAGAAGGCTACATAGAAAATAATCATTATCCCGTAATAGCTGTAACACGTAATAGCAGCTATTTTGATCCTATAGATAGTAATTATATAATGAATTTATTCGTTTTAGATGCTAAAGTTTACATCTCTAATGGAGAAAATGAAGTAGAATGTTTTTTATCCACAAATAATCTTATCAATGGTGCATGGCCATATTTATATTACACTACTAATCAAATGGTGGGAGAGCTAGATAAAATATATTCCATTAAAGTTATAATTGGCTCTGATACTATTACTGGAAGAGATACTATGCCTTCACAAGTTTTTTTAGACTCATTATGGTGTGAACCTATCAAAGATAATGATACATTAAAAGATTTATGGATTTCCTTTATCGATCCTCCAGTAAAGAATTTTTATCGTTTTTTTACTAAAAGACAATCGAGAGATAATTATTTTGTACCATCTGCATTATTTGTTTTAGATGATGTATATTTTAATAATCAATTTTTTAAAGTTAATCTAGTTAGAGGTATAGAAAATATTTATAGTGATAGCACCTATCGAGATCCAGAATTAGGTAAATACAAGGTTGGAGATACAGTTATAGTGAAAACAGCAAATATGACCAGGCAACATTACAATTTTTGGAGAACAGCAGAACAAGAAATCTATATTGGCAGCAGTCCATTCATTAACCCTGTAAGGATACGACATACTGTAAAAGGTGGATTAGGTGTATTTGGTTGTTACGCTACTACCTATGATACAATAGTAATAAATTAATTGATTTAGGCGTTTAATTAATAACTAAATTATTACTTATATCTATCTGTTATTAAGAACTTTACATAATCATATATTATTTGTTTAAATTAAGTAATGATATTTATTTAGCAATTTTATCTTTTTTAAAATCTTTATTTATGAATATCTTATAGAAATTTTTTCTAAAATTTTAATTTTTAATTATTTTCTTTATAATCTACAATACAAAAAGTATTAATATGAATTTAATTAAATTTATATATCATTATTTAATTTAAACATTTATTAGAATTAATAATTTTTATTTATTTAAACGTTATAATATCTAAATTATACTTGTCAATTCACAGTAATAGCTATATTTCTTATGAGTATGAATATTTTTTGATAAATTTTCTTATAAATTCTTTCTTTTCCAACTATGAAAATAAAGAAACAAAGAAAAGTCTCCGCTGGGGAAATGATTTGAGGGGTTTAAAATTTTAAACCCCTACAAGATTTCTTACTGCCCAACGCTACTTGCTTGTTTTAATGCAAATCATTTCCCAATGCGGTTTTGACACATCTAAAGATGTGTTTCCAGAAAACTAGTAGTTTCGATTAGAGACAAATAGCTCGACGTAGGTGAGGTATTGGAAGTGCTGAAAAATCATTCTGATAATTCTAATTTTGTTTTTTGTTCCATATATTTCGAACGGTACACCTATCATATGACGCTTAAAATAAGGATATTTTTCATCTTCTTCATGCTTCCAACATATAAATTTTTTTATTTCAACTGTTAAAATACATTAGTCATACAAAAACCTAACAAACTTGGTTTTATCCCAATAGTAAGACAGACTTATGCTTTCCCTCAAATCATCAACCATTATTCCGTCAAAAGGCACTATGATTGTTTCGTCAGCAGCTTCCCATTTTCCTTTAGGTTCAATAGCAATTTTAAGCTCTGTTATTTCGCCCTCCCAAATTCCAAAACAATCAATCAAACAATGTTCTACTTTATCATTAACTATTCTGAAGAAAAAAAGACAAACTTCATTATTCTTTTTTCTCAAAAGCAAAGCATAATCATCAATATTATCTCCATCAAAGTCAGATATACAAACTAATGACTGCTCTTTATACTTTTGTAACCAAAACGTTTTGTTTCCGTTCTTAGATTCTACAATAAAATTATAATCCGGCAAAGAATCTTGCACATATTGGTAAATATCTGAAGCGTGATTTTTAACTACACTACTATTAGGTGTTTGTTCTTGGTATTGCTGAAAAGCAATTAATAAAATAAAAATTAGTTGCATACAATTAATCTTCATAGTATTATTAATCTTTTATAAAGGTTAAATGACCGTGATCCGCATGTCCTACAATTTCATTTCCATTTACTTTGGCGGTGAATTTATACATAATTATATATTTATTTTGTTATTATTAATGGCAGTATAATTAAAAGTAAATTTATGCCTATTAGCATTAATAAATATTTTATTTTAATTTTTTTTAAAAATATTATTATTTGCTGTAAAATCAATAAAATAATTTGAATTACTTCGTAAAAAATATAGACAAATTTACTTGTATATATAAATTGTTCTGCTGGCGAATTTGCTGAAAAAAGTCTATAATCTATATTACCATTAATAACATTAATTAAATCATTAAAATATAAAACAATAAAAAAAATAGTAAATAAAGAAATTATTACCTTAAATAAAATTATCAGTTTTTTATTTACCATCCCTATTGATCTTTAGTAATTCGTGAATTTTTATTTATTAAATCTTTCAAATGTGTCTATCCCATATTTATTCTTTAAAATTAATTTATCATTTTTAATTTCACATAAGCTCGTATCTATATAATTATAATCATAATAAATTATTAATGTTTCGCCTTTTAATTTATACTTATACCATTCATTTGCATCTATATAAAACATAGAATCTTTTACAATTTTAAAGGTTCCATTTATGTCTTCAGGATAACACCAAATACCTAACAGTTGATTTATATCTATGTTATTCATACTATTTAATCTATTTGTATTTTCTTTAGATGAGGCTGCTGAATAAATATTTTTATTTGTTGAACTACTATCATTCAATGTTTCATATTTTGATTCATTTTTTGTATTTTTACAAGAAACAAAGATGAAAACAAATAATAATAAAAGAATAATAATTTTTTTCACAAATTATTTTTTTTCATTTGTTATGTAAAATTAATGAATATTTTTCGAATAAATATTTTTTTGGTATTTCTCCCCCTCTCCCAGTCACCAAGTCTCGTCGTCGCCCCCGTCTCCCCATCTCCCCCTCTCGCAGTCCTATTTTCTCCCCATCTCCTCGTCTCCTCTTCTCCCAGTCTCCCCCTTACCCAGTCACCTATCACCTATCACTCATCATTTATCACCTATTCTCATCAACTCATCAGCTAATCAACTAATCAGCTATTCTCCAAGTCTCCCCGTCTCCAATTCCTCAGTCCGTATAAGTTATCACCATAGAATCATAAATAGACCAAAAAACATTTATTTCTACAATAATATCTTTATAAAATAATTTGGCATTAATAATATTATTTTCAAAATCTATATTTTCGATTTTAATATTTGATTTTAGAAAAATATTAGGGATATTAGATTTTTTATAAACAGATTCTTTAGCAGACCAGAATAAAGTGCTATAAAAATACAAATTATCAATAGGTAATAAATTAATTTCTTCATCAGTGAGAAATTTATTTTTATTTCTAAAAGCTTTTTCGGAGAGCTTCTCTACATCTAATCCTCTAATTTCATTAACATTTTCATTTATTAAGACTGCTGAGTAGTTATCTGTATGGCTCACACTAATAGCTCTAGTTGGATTTACTAAATAAGGTTTATTATTTTCATCATAATAAATACGGTAAATAAAGTCTGTTTGTACAATAGTTCTTATCAAAGCTCTATAGCTCATCCATTGTTTTTTTCTTTTTTCACTTTTAAAAGAGTATAATGTAGAAAATTCTTCTTTATTCAAATAAAGATATTTAAGCAATTCATCTACACTCTCGGTGATATGCCAAATACCCAATTCTAGTCCGTTAGAAATCTTATTATAATAAACTAAAGGCATTTACTCAATTACGATTTTTTCAGTATAAATATTTTGGTCATTATATATGGTCAAAATATATACACCTTGATTGAAAGTTATCGGGATGATAAGATTATTTGAATTATTTAATACTGCTTCATAAATTAGTTGGCCTTGTATAGAGAATAATTTTATCTTCAAATTATCAAAAGTGTTCACAAAATTAACATTTATAGCATCACTAGTAGTGTATAAATATGAAATAAAATCATAATTATTTATAGAGGCTGATGGCCCCCAGATGTCGTTAACAAATTCTGGATGGTCTACAAAAGGATTTCTATTATGCTGGATTACATAAACAGAATCATTTCTTTTTCTTTCTTTACTACTAACAGGATCGAGTTGATGCCATTGCAGGAATAAATTTTTTGCCCAAGGAGATAAATCACTATTTTGGAAACTTTCACCTTCCCAATTAGCTATTTTGTCCATATATCTAGTAGACATATAGAAATAGATGCGTGCTACATCGCCTTTGAATGAATCTATAGGTTCAAAAACAGTGCCAGAATATCCA
>JAHDSP010000270.1 GCA_018432645.1 Bacteroidales bacterium
AGCAGATGGATGCTGATACTGCTAATGCGAGTGCTATAAAGTCTGCAGAAGAATTTTTTTCTGATAGTTTAAACATAGACAGTTTATAATAAAGATAAAATTCTAAAATAGTGAAAATAAAATTAAATCCTATTACAGATAAATTACCTCATAGACATTCCAAGGTATTTTTACCACCTGAGAGTTTAGTATATACAGGTCTACTGCATGAAGAAATAAAAATTGATGTCATTCAATATGACATAGACAGCTATACAGAAAATATAATCACTAATGTGGATGATTTAGAACAATTTAATTTCAAAGATAAAACCACTTGGATACAGATCTATGGATTACACGACGAATCTGTCGTTAAAAAAATTGGAGATTTATTTAATATTCATAATTTAGTTTTAGAAGATATTCTAAATATTTATCAACGTCCTAAACTCGAAGATTATGATGATTACTTATTTTTAGTAGTTAAAGCTTTTTTCACTAATGATGAAAATATAGATATATGGCATAGACAGATTAGTTGCATATTGGGTGACAATATTTTAATTAGTTTTTTAGAAAAACAAACTAATTTTTTTGACCCTCTTAAAGAAAATATTAAAAGTAATCGCAGTAATATTAGAACCCAAAAGCCTGATTTTTTATTATATAATTTCTTAGACTTAATCATTGATAGCTACTTTATAATATTACAAGAAATAGATGAAAAGATAGGAAATATAGAAGACAATTTATTAGAGGCAAATAATAACGAGCTAACCAATCAATTACATAAATTGAGGACAAATATTTCGATGCTACATAGATATATATTTCCAGTTGTAGAAATCACAAAAAATATTGAAACTTCTAATTCAAAATTTATCAATAATACAGCTTTTTACTATAGAGATTTATATGACCATAGTTATAGAATAGTAGAAAGTTTAGAAAATTATCGTGAGATGACATTTAATTTGCTACAAATTTATCTATCAGAGGTCAGTACACGTATGAATGAAATTATGAAAATGCTAACTATTATTGCCACCATTTTTATTCCACTTACTTTTATAGTGGGAGTGTATGGGATGAATTTCAAATATATGCCCGAGCTACAATACAGATATAGTTATTTCATTGTGTGGGGAGTTATGATAGTGATTGCCCTTTTGCTAATATTTTATTTTAAACGAAAAAAATGGTTATAAAATTTTTTTATGTAGTAATTTTTCATTTTCTAAAAAAGCATCTAAATGGTCTCCTTTTTCTACCTTGCCTATGCCTTTTGGTGTACCTGTAAAGATCACATCACCAGTTTTCAATGTAATATATTGAGATATATAGTGTATTATATCATCAAAGAAAAATATCATATCTCCACTGCAGCCACTTTGTACTAAAACATCATTTTTTTGTAAAGAAAAATGAATATTTCGCAAATCTGCAAAATTAGTAATCGGAATGAAAGTCCCCATAGGAGCAGAAAAATCAAAAGCTTTCGATATTTCCCATGGTAGCCCTTGCTCAATGCATTTACGTTGTAAATCTCGCGCTGTGAAATCTATACCTACAGTTATGCTATCTATGAAATCTAATGCATATTTTTGGGGAATAGTTTTTCCTACTTTTGCAATTTTGATAACTAATTCTACTTCATAATGAATTTCTTTAGAAAAATCAGGTAAAAAAAATGGTTGATTTTTTTTGCATAATGCATTCTCCTGTTTCATAAAAAATATTGGCTCTTTAGGAATATCATTATTTAGCTCAGATATATGGTCTAGGTAATTTCTACCAATACAAATGATTTTCATGGTTAAAATTTTTTTTAAGACAAAGATAAAAAAATATGGTTATATAACGTTTGTATTTGGGTTATAGAATTTGGGTAAAGAAAATATAAAGTGGAGAAGTTATAGAATTTAATGAAGCTATAGCTACTAATCCAGAATTAATAAACAAAGACCCATATGGAGAGTGTGAGCTATACAATTTATTATCTACATATGATTATAAAACTGCGATAATGTATTAATAAATTGTAACAATTTAATAAAAATTACGTATATATAAAAAAAGGATTTATTATGGAAACTAAAAAGAATCCAAAAAAAGATTTAAATCGTCAAATGACATTGTTCTTACAGATAGGTTTAGTTTTTGCTTTAACTGTTGTACTGGTAGCTTTTGAATGGAGAACTTATGAGAAAAATGAATTTACTTTAATTAGTAGTGGTGCAGTTCAGATAGATGAAGAATTAGTACAAATCACACAACAAGAGCAGCCTCTAGAACCCCCTAAACCAGTATCACCAACTACATTTGAAATAACCGATGATACTGCAGCAATACAAGATGAGATTAATATTGATATAGAAGTACGACCTGATCAGCCTGCCCCAGCATATGTGCCTGTAATACCGGAAGTAGAACCAGAGCCTATAGAAGATGAAATTTTTACTTTTGTCGAAGAATATCCAGAATTCCCTGGTGGAGATAAAGCTCTTAGGGAGTTTATTTTGAATAATCTAAATTATCCAGAAATAGCACGTAAAAGTGGTATTACGGGTACTGTTTATGTACAATTTGTTGTTGAAAAAGATGGTAGCATAAGTGATGTTAAAGTTGTTAGAGGTATTGGTGGTGGCTGTGATGAAGAAGCTGTTAGAGTAGTAAAATCTATGCCTAAATGGAAACCAGGTAAACAAAGAGGGATGCCTGTGCGTGTATATTTCACTTTACCTATTGAGCTTAAACTTTTGTAAAATGTTTTAATTTGATAATAAATAAAAAAGGTTCACATATGTGAACCTTTTTTATTATAATCTTTCATTAGTTCCTATTAAATATTTTCATTTTTACTATCATAATTTAATTCCTGATATTTAGCATCTCCAAAGGCTAAAATAGGATAAAAGATAAAGGGTAAAAATAATAAACCAATTGTAAAGCCAGCACCTTTACCAAAAGATAAAGATAATTGATGTGTTATCAGTATAGTAATAACGATATTTACAACAGGTATTATCATCAGAAAAAGCCACCACCAAGGTTTCTTGACAATTTCTAAATATACTATTAAATTATAAATGGGTATTATAGCTGCCCATCCAGGCTTATTTGCTTTTTGAAATACTATCCATAATGAAATAATTAAC
>JAHDSP010000224.1 GCA_018432645.1 Bacteroidales bacterium
AAAAACTAAATCTAATAGAACATATAGATGCCCTACTGCTAGACATTGGAAATCTCAATTTTGGAATTTTAAAATTACTAATGTTGCTAATATTTTTTCAACCTAATTTTTTTGACAACACTATTTTAAAATAGAGCCATAAGAATTAACTTTTTTATTTTTTTTGTCAGTGTGTAATATTAATTTATAATTTTTAAATTCTCCGATAGAGATTTTATTTTTGAAAAAAATTTTTTCAATTTTTGTTAAAATACGATGTCTGATCGAAGGTTTTTTGTAATTTGCAGAGGGCTTTTTAGAATAATTTAATTTATCTTGCCAATTAAAATTTTTAATCCAATCATTCATTACAGCTGGATGAGTATCTTTAAATACAGGTAAGGTACCGAGTGGAGCATAAGCAAAAATTTCTACATTTTTATTATTATCTAAAGCAGTATTTCCGCCTTTATGAATGGTATCTAGGGCGATTTTCTTTTTTTGCATTAGCTCTGGAGGCCTCACCCATCCATAATGATAAATAGCTGCATTTATTTTGGCAACTTTCAGCTTAAATGTACCTTCTTGTTGTCTATAGTGTACGCCATCAAAGTTTGGAATTCTACGAAAAGATTGAGCACTTTCCCAAGAATGAATATCTGTATCATTTCTTATAATTCTGATTTCTTTTTTGTACCAACCGTGACTATTTTGATAATGCCAATAATCGCCATAAAAGTGAATATAATCGAATAATAAACCTTCTATATCTTTATTTACAATTAATTCTTCACATCGTTTTACTATATTATCTAAATATTTTTCGTGTACTACTTCATCAGCTTGTAAGTAAAAAAGCCAATCTCCACTACAAGCATTCTTTGCAATATCAGTCTGATGGGCATTCTCGGTACCGTTAGGATATTTTTCTAAGTTCCATTTAGAAAAAATTAATTTTATTTTTGGACTATTTATACTTTGTATTAATTCTACAGTTTTATCATCATCATCGCAGTCTCCTATATTTATAATAAATTCATCTACAATAGGCAGAATGGATAGAATAGACTGTTTAATAGGATAATACAGCTTATCTGCATTTTTGCAAAAGGTAAAACCACTGATTTGCATTTTTTAATTTCAAAATTAATAATTAAATAGAAATAGGCTTTAATTTAATAAAAATATAAATAGAATGATGATAGTAAGGGATGGGGTATTATGATGGAGTGATAGACAAGGAGATGGCATAATTGGTTATTATAAAAATTTGTAAAATTTTTATAATAACCAATTAACGGACAAAAATGTTTAATTTTTAGTATTTTATATTTTTATTAATTTTGCAAAAAACATAATTTTATGGAATATACAGCCGAAGTAATAGAAGAAATGCTGTCTCTGACCAAAGAGGGCAAGCGTGAATTTTTAGATAATCTCCACGAGTTCCTCAATAGTAATAGATTAACAGCATTAGACTATCAAAGAATCAAGATTCTAACTACTGCTCCCATATGCCCAAGATGTAAATGTGAACATGTCATTAAAGCAGGTGTTCGAAATGGCAGACAAATGTATAAATGTAAAAATTGCAAATATCAATTTCGAGAAACTGCTAAATCATTTGTTTATTATTTGCATAAGTACTATCTTTTAATGGATTATATAAAATGCATGCTTGAGGGTAAAAGTCTTAGAGCTTGTGCTAAAGAAGTTGGTATCAGTTTACCAACGAGTTTCAAATGGAGACATAAGATTTTGTCTGCAATACAGGGATTAGAGGGAGGTATTAATTTCTCTGGAATTGTAGAAGCAGATGAGCTATTAATGCAATATTCAGAGAAAGGACGAAGACATAAAAGTTTAGAAGAAAAAGAGAAAGCTATGAATACTGTTCACCCCAATGTAGCTGTATTAGTGATGACAGATAGAGAGGGTAATTTGCTTCTCAAGCACACTGGAGAACATAAAGTCCAGAATAGTCAAATAAAAGAAGAACTAAAGCGAAGAGTATCAGAGAACAATTTAATATGTTTTAAACCAAATGATGAGTTCCAGCAAGCAATAATAGAATCACCAAGCAAAAAGGTATTAGTAAGACGTAAAACAAAAGGATTAGCAGTTTATAGCTTAAACATA
>JAHDSP010000205.1 GCA_018432645.1 Bacteroidales bacterium
AGGTGCAGGTGTATGGGCTGAATATGATGGTTCTAATATAGGGTCCGCAGGTTTATATGCAAAAGCCTCTGGTGATAATTTTGGTGCTATTATGATATCTCCTTATGTAGGAGCTGATATAGAAGTTACTAATGCCTCTGGCATAGCTCTACAAGTAGTATCTGCAGGTGCTAGCTATATTAATCCGGCCTCACTTATAAGAGGATTAGTCCAGATGGATATAAGCGATAATGCTAATTGCCAAAGCGTCTTATTCAATAATCTAGCGGGTGAGCCTACAATTGCCCCTCAAACAACTGATTATGGTATGCTAGGTACAAATTCCTACTTTTGGTATCAAGGATATGCTGAAGCTTGGAATGCACTCTCTAGAAGAGATCTTAAACGTAATATTACATACATAGATGATAATATAGAAAATTTATTTATACAAGATATAAAAAATCTAAAACCTACAATATATAAATTTAAAAATGAAAAAGATGATTTTGATAGTAACAATCCAGTAAAAACTCGCTACAATGCTCATATAGGTTTCATAGTAGATGAATTACCTGATTATGTGCAAGACAATACTTTCTCAGCAGTGAGTATTTATAATCTGAGCACTCTAGCACTGATAGGAGCTAAATATGCAATAGAGCAAATAGAAGATCTAGAGATACAACCTATTACTACCTTTGGTATAGCACAAATGAATGGACAAAATGAAGTACGCATAAACTTTGATAATGACTTTATTTCATCAAAAAATAATTCAGAATCTCCTGTCATTACTATCACTGCGGCAGCACCAGGAGAGTATTACATCAAAGCAGTAGATAATAATGGTTTCATAGTGTCATCTACTAACCCTACTTTCCAATTTCATTGGGTAGCTTATGCTAAAAGAAAAGTGAAAGAACAAAATACTGTAAACAACATAGATCCACAAATAATGAGCTGGCTCAGAGTAGATGCTGCAAAAAAAGAGCAAATGAGACAATGGGGTATGAGCCTCAAACAACCCGAACCTTTACAACTTTTAGGTGATAGAGATATAATAAATGCTAAATCATTAAAAATGACCGACAAAACTAATAATGAATAATAAAATTTAATTTTTTTCAAGCAAAAGCCCAGTTAAAAAATTTTAACTGGGCTTTTCTAATTTATAGATTTTATAAAATTAAAAAAATTTGTATTTTTGCAAAAAATAGATTGTTTACAAAAACAAATACTAAATGAACGATAATCAAAATTATATGCCCGAGTGGCGGAACTGGTAGACGCGTTGGTCTCAAAAACCAATGGGCTTTTGCTCATGCCGGTTCGATTCCGGCCTCGGGTACTAAGATTTGTAGCGAAAGTTATAATTGAAATTCTTAAAATTTAGAAAATTATGAAAAAAGCATATGTATTCCCTGGACAAGGAGCTCAATATCCTGGCATGGGAAAAGAACTTTATGATAATTATCCATTAGCTAAAGAAATGATGAATAAAGCTAATGAAATCTTAGGATTCGACATATTAAAAATAATGTTTGAAGGTACAGAGCAGGATCTAATGCAAACAAAAGTTACTCAACCAGCGATATTTATACATAGTGTTACTTTAGCTAATATTTTATCTGATAACTTTAAGCCAGATATGGTTGCTGGTCATTCATTAGGTGAATTTTCAGCTTTAGTAACAGCTAAAGCAATGACATACGAAGATGGACTAAAATTGGTTTTTGCAAGAGCTATGGCCATGCAAAAAGCTTGCGAAATACATCCAAGTACCATGGCAGCAGTTATAGGATTAGATGAGACAACTGTAGAAGAAGTTTTATCTACTATAACTGAAGAAATCGTTGTACCCGCCAATTATAATACTATTGGCCAAATAGTCATTTCTGGGTCCATAAAAGGTATAGAATTAGCTATGGAAAAACTAAAAGCAGCAGGTGCTAAACGTGTATTGCCACTCAAAGTAGGCGGCGCTTTTCATAGTCCATTGATGGAGCCAGCTAGATTAGAATTAGAAACTGCTATTAACAAGACACCTTTCCAAACTCCTATATGTCCTATTTATCAGAATGTATCAGCTCTACCATCGATAGATTCTATGCAGATAAAACAAAACCTTATTGATCAACTTACCTCTCCTGTCAAATGGACTCAAACTATTAAAAATATGATAAATGATGGAGCTAAAGAATTTATAGAAGTAGGTCCAGGAAATGTTTTGCAAGGATTAATTAAAAAAATATCTCCTGATATTAATGCGTATAGTGCTACTATTTAATAAAAAATAAAATAATATGGATCTAAGTAAAATAATGTACATCTCAGGTAAACCAGGGTTATATAAGATAATTGGTAATAATAAATCTGCTTTTATAGTAGAAAGCTTAATAGATGGTAAACGTTCTCCAGTTTTTCTAAATAATAAGATTAGCCCTTTGTCTGATATTGTTGTTGTTACAGTAGATGGTCAAGTGCATGTAGAGGAAGTATTTAAAAATATTTTAAAAGAAAATAATGGACAAAAAATAGATATTGACACTAACAACGAGGAACTACTGTTCGAATTTATGGATAAAATGCTCCCTAACTGGGACCGTGAAGCAGTAACTAATAAAGATATTAAAAAAATTATTCAATGGTATAATTTATTAATAGAACATGCCATTATTACTATAGAAGATTTAAAAGAAGAATCTGAAGATCAAAAAGATGAAGCAGACAATATAACTGAAGAAAATAAAGAAAACGATTCAGAGAATGCTGATAAAGAAATAAATGAATAATAAAAAAATTCATACTCAGCTCATAGTACTTGATAACGAGGAAATAAATAATTCACATTTTCGTTTACATTTAGATTTACCAGCTGACTGCCCCCACATTCAGCCAGGACAATTCGCAGAATTTTATGTGCCACCTACTTTACAAT
>JAHDSP010000141.1 GCA_018432645.1 Bacteroidales bacterium
AATTAGGAGTTTACTTAATTAAAAATTATTAGTGTTAATGCACCATTAATAACTATATTATTTGTGAGTATAATATTTTTTGAAAAAATTTTTACTTAATTTACTTTTTTTGTCAGCCACACAAAAAAAGTAACAAAAAAAAGTCTCCGCTGGGGAAATGATTTGATAAAACTTAAGCAATCACCTCTTGGGGTTTACAAACTCGCTCGCTAAAGCTTGCTCAAACAGTGTAAACCCTTATATCTCACGCTGCTTGCTTGTTTTATTACAGATCATTTCCCAAGGCGGGTGGGATGAGATAGTCTTTAAAAAAACAACAGTTTTGCTAGGTAAAATTAATGTATTTTTACCAAACCTCTAACCAATAAACTACAGTGTTACACCAAATAGCCATACCTCTTGTGTAGCCATGCTCCCAACCATCTGGTAACCCAACTCCTTTATTTGTTAGTTTATAATCAGGTAAAAATTTTCCTCGCTCTGCTCCTAATAAATATATAGTGGCTTTTTTAAAAAACTTTTTAGTGATTATTGGATTATTTTTACAAAACTCAAAATTTGTAATTGGCAGCATACTTGACGATAAATTTTCACAATTTTTAAAATTATATTTATTGAATATTTTTAAGTTAGCATTATAATTGGTTAACATTAAACAACTATCAGTAAAATGATATTTTTGTATTGAATTATTTTGTGCAAAATGTTCTATTTCTTCAAATTGTTCATCAGAATAAAACATTATCAAATATATATAAAACAATGAATTAGTATCTGCATTATTTGTTAGAAATAAATAACAATCACCTGAATTAAAATTAGGAAAATGTTTTGTGAGATCTTTCCCGAAAAAATTTATACTATTGTCATATGTAACTTTAATTTTATCGTAATCTGGTAATGTAAAAACACCTCTATTATTATACAATTTTGCGTTAAAATTACAACAATTTGATAATAATATTGAAATAATAAATAGAAAAAATATTTTTTTCATTAGTTGATATTTTTATATTGTAATAAATTTTTTCTTTTACTGTTAGATTCATAATCCTTCCAACTACTATAATATACACGACTATAACCATCATTAATATTTGTATTTTTATATTCCTCTTTATTTGATGATTGTTTATATTCATAATATATACGAAAAGTTTGTTCATAATTGCCTAATAACCCTCTTAGTCCATTTAAAAATTTATTTTTAAATGGAAGTAATTCAACGGTTTTGTTTTTTATGCTATAATCTTTATTAATTATATCATATTTTTCATTAATAAAAGTTTCAACTCCCCCTTCTGTACGCACAGTATAATTACCAGTTGGTACATAGTACACATAATAATTTCTATTTAATAATTGTTGAGTAGGTACTATAGCATAGCCGTGTTCATTAGCAAAAGATATGGATTCATCATAATTAAATGATTTTTCTGTAGTATTTCCCATATCTCCAAACATATTGTTATCACCTATACGAGTATAAGTTTTATTATTATATTGCGTTGTTTGAGATGAACGATTTTTGTTATAGTATAACTCTCCTGTTTCTTCATTCATATACCAATCATCTATCATCCCCCTAGGATCTACCAGCACCACAGGATTATTCTGACAATATGCATATGGGCTCACCCAGCTTCGCATATCGCTCATCGGATCTACGCTCAGCCACACACTCAGATCGCTATCGTAGTACCTCGCACCGAAATACGTGTAGCTGGCCTCATTGTCTAGCTCCTTGGCGGTGAACATAATAATATTTTTACTATGTAAAATTAATAAATATTTTTGAATATTTTGAAAATTTTATTTTTTGTTATTTTTAGACAATTCACCAATTGCCCATACTATTGTGTTTTATGACAAATAATTTATTGATAATATGTTTACATATTTTAATCATTATGATTATTCTACAGGAAATTGAAATTACTAGCAAATTGTGTATTTTAGGTCATTACAAAAGTTTAAATTTTTATATAGCTGTATAATTTTATTAATTTCGTAAAAAATTTTTAAAAAAATAAATTTATATGCTTACAGGTAAAAAAATTATCGAGTGTGTGCCCAATTTCAGTGAAGGGAGAGATATGAATATTATCAATCAAATCACAGCAGAAATTAAAAGTACTGAAGGTGTGAAACTTTTAGATGTAGATCCAGGAGCTAGTACTAATAGAACCGTAGTTACTTTTGCTGGAGAACCAGATGCTGTCCTCGAAGCTGCTTTTAAAGCTGTCAAAAAAGCTACTGAACTAATAGATATGTCTAAACATAAAGGTGCTCATCCTCGCTTTGGTGCTACCGATGTTTGCCCACTAGTGCCAGTAGCTAATATTACTATGCAAGAGGTTATAGAATATGCTAATAAATTAGGCAAAAGAATAGGGGATGAGCTTGGCATACCTGTTTATTTATATGAATTTGCTGCTAAAAGTGAAGATAGACGTAATCTAGCTAATGTGAGAGCTGGAGAATATGAAGGTCTCGAAAAAAAATTAAAAGATCCTTTATGGCAACCAGATTTCGGTCCAGCAAAGTTTTTACCTAAAACAGGAGCTATAGCTGTAGGTGCTCGTAATTTCCTGGTAGCTATTAATTATAACCTTAACACCACTTCTGTACGTAGAGCTAATGCTATTGCTTTTGATGTTCGAGAAAAAGGAAGGCCTATGCGTAAAGGTAATCCTATAATTGGCGAAATAGTTAAAGATGAAAATGGTAACACTATTTATATTCCAGGAACGCTTAAGGCTACTAAAGCTATTGGTTGGTTTATCGAGGAATATGGTATAGCTCAAGTATCAATGAATATTACTGACATTTCTGTTACTCCTGTTCATATAGCTTTTGATGAGGTTAGCGAAAAAGCAAGACTTCGTGGCATCAGAGTAACGGGAGCTGAGATTGTAGGTCTCATTCCGAAATCAGTTCTTATAGATGCTGGTAAATATTTTCTTAAAAAACAACAACGTTCTACTGGCGTTTCAGAAGATGAATTGATAAAAATTGCTATCAAATCTATGGGATTAGATGATTTGAAACCTTTTGATGCTCAAAATAAAGTTATAGAATTTTTATTAGCTAAAGATGAACCTGCACCGAAATTGATAAATATGACTATGAGTGAATTTGCTAATGAGACTGCTAGCGAATCGCCTGCTCCTGGTGGTGGGTCTATATCTGCTTATGTAGGTGCTCTAGGTGCCGCACTAGCTACTATGGTTGCTAATCTCAGCTCTCATAAGCCAGGGTGGGATGATAAATGGGAAGAGTTTAGTAATTTTGCAGAGGAAGGTCAAAAAATCAAAGACGAATTAGTACAACTTTTAGAAGAAGATACTAATGCTTTTAATAAAGTAATGGACGCTTTTGGTTTACCTAAAGATACTGATGAGCAAAAAAATATTAGAAGGCAAGCCATAGAAGAAGCTACACGCTATGCTACTGAGATTCCTTATCGCACTATGAAAACTGCTACCATGGCTATTCCATTATGTAAAAAAATGGCGGAAATAGGAAATCCTAATTCTATTTCTGATGCTGGCGTAGGTGCTATATGTTGCTTGACTGCTATTAAAGGTGCTTACCTAAATGTACTTATTAATGTGGCTGGGCTTAAAGATAAAAGCTGGGCAGATAATATTTTATCAGATGCTTCACATTTACTAGAAACAGCTCAAAATGATGTAGAAGCTATTTATGATTTTGTTTTAAATAAGATTAAATAAATTATTATTTTTGCAAATAAAAAAAGAATTATGAAGTTATTAGAAAATAAAACTGCTGTGATTACAGGTGCAGCTCGTGGCATAGGAAAAGCTATTGCAGAAAAATTCGCTCTTAATGGTGCTAATGTTATAATTACTGACCTTGCTATTAATGCAGATGTAGAAAATTTTATTGATGAATTACAAAAAAAATATAATATTAAAGCTAAAGCTTATGCCTTTGATGTGAGCGATTTCAATGCTTGTCAGGATTTCACTAATGAACTTTTAAAAGATTTCACCACAATTGATATTTTAGTAAATAATGCTGGCATCACTAGAGATAATCT
>JAHDSP010000418.1 GCA_018432645.1 Bacteroidales bacterium
AGATATCCATCATTGAAATTATTAAATGACAAATTTAATTTACAACCAATAAAACCCAATAAAATATGAAAAGTCAAATCAAAAAATTTTTATTAACCTTATTATTAATAGTCGGCATAGGGCAGTTATTTGCTCAAGTGGGCAATTATAAATATGTAACAGTGCCCAATGATCCAATGAATACTCGAATATATACATTAGACAATGGATTAAAAGTATTCATGACAGTTTATAAGGCAGAGCCTAGGATACAAACCTACGTAGTAGTAGCCTCTGGTTCTAAATGTGACCCAAAAGAGACAACTGGATTAGCACATTATTTCGAACATATGATGTTTAAAGGCACTCCTAATTATGGTACTACAAATTGGGAGGAAGAAAAAGTTTTACTAGATCAGATAGAAGATTTATTCGAAAAATATAGAACTCTGACAGACGAAAAAGAGCGTAAGGCTCTATACAAAACTATAGATAGCATTTCTTATGAAGCTTCTAAATATTTCATAGCTAATGAATATGATAAAATGATGAGCTTCATAGGAGCTACTGGCACTAACGCTTTTACTTCATATGACCTCACTGCTTATCAAGAAAATATACCTAGTAATCAATTAGAAAATTGGGCAAAAATACAAGCTGATAGATTTCTAGAACCTGTTCTTCGCGGTTTTCATACTGAATTAGAAACTATTTATGAAGAAAAAAATATGACTCTTACTAATGATTCTCGAAAAGTTTTTGACGCAATGTTTGAGTCATTATTTGCAATCCATCCATATCGTGTACCAGTGATAGGCTATGCTGAGCATATAAAAAATCCTTCTATGCGTAATATCAAAGCTTTCCATCAAACTTATTACGTAGCTAATAATATGGCTATTGCTATGTCTGGAGATTTTAACCCAGATGAGGCAATTAAAATTATTGATAACTATTTCGGTAAACTACCATCTCGACCTCTACCATCATTAAACATTCCTGAAGAGAAACCTATTACAGCTCCTATAACAAAAGAAGTATTAGGGCCAGATGCAGAAAATTTGTTAATCGGTTATCGCTTACCTGCAGCTGCACAAGTAGAGCTACCAATATTAGAAATTTTTGATAGAATATTGAGCAATAGTGTTGCTGGATTGATAGATATAGATTTAGTAAAAAAACAAAAAGTCTTGAGAGCTAGCTCTGGTTCATATACACTAAAAGATTATAGTGTTTATTTCCTCATGGGTAAACCCAAAGAAGGTCAATCTCTTGAAGAAGTCAAAGATTTATTATTACAACAAATAGAACGTGTAAAAAAAGGAGATTTTCCCGAGTGGCTATTACAAGCTATAGTGAATGAAGTTAAACTAGAAAGAATCAAACAACTAGAAAATAATCAAAATCGTGCTATGATGTTTGTAGATGCATTCTCTCTGGGCATACCATGGGATAAATATCTAGAAACTTACGAAATATTAAATAAAGTTACTAAAAAAGATGTAATAGATTTTGCTAATAAATATTTTCAAAATAATTACGTAGTAGTATACAAAAAGGTAGGTAAAGATCCTAATATTCAAAAAATAGCAAAAAATAAATTAACCACTATTGAGACAAATAAAGATGCTGAGTCAGAATTTTTCAAAAAAATCAAGGAAACACCTGTCCCTGACATAGCACCTGTATTTTTAGATTTCAAAAAAGATATCCAATTTGGAGAGTTTACACCAGATATTCCTATATGGTATATTAGAAATACAGAAAATCCTACTTTTAATTTAAGATTTGTTTATGATATTGGCTTAGAAAATTTTAAAGAATTACCTCTAGCAGCTAGATATCTTAAATTGTTAGGCACTGATAAATATTCTCCAGAGGAGATATCAAATGAGTTTTATCGTTTAGGAATCTCTTATAGTATAAATATAGGCGAGGATAAAACATACATAAGTATTTCAGGACTTACAGAAAATTTACCAGCAGGTATTGATTTAGTTATGCACCTTTTAAATAATGCTAAATCTAATGATACGATTTATAAAAATTTTATTAATGATTTAGCAAAAGAAAGAACTGATGCTACAAAAAATATGATGTATATTATTAGCGCTCTTGTCAGCTATAGTTTATATGGCGAAGATAATCCTATGATGCACACTCTTTCTACAAAAGAATTGAGTAAAATGAACCCTGATGATTTATTAGCATTTGTTAAAAATTTACCTAAATATTCTCAAAAGATTTATTTCTATGGAGATATTTCATTAGACGACTTGATAACTATTATGAAGGAACATTATCATGTGAATCCACCTTTTATTGCTTTAGAAAAGAACTACAAGTTTGAGATACAACCTACAGATAAAAATGTAATGTATTGGGTCAATTACGATATTCCTCAATCTCAATTATTTATGTTTTCTAGAGGTCCTAAAGGTTATAATCCTAAATTGGAACCCACAGTAGAATTATTTAATGAGTATTTTGGTGGTAGTATGAATAGTATAATTTTTCAAGAAATGCGAGAACGTAGAGCTTTAGCCTACACAGCTATGTCTATGTATCAGTTACCGCCTAAAAATGAAGATTATGCATTTTGCTTATCATTCATAGCAACACAATATGATAAAATGGATAGTGCAATAAATGGTTTCTTAACTTTATTAAATAATGTACCTCGCTCAGACAATTCTCTACAACTAGCCAAAGATGGTATTATAAAATCACTTCGCACAGAGAGAATAATTAGAGATGATATATTCTTTGCTTATGAACTTGCTCTAGATAGAGGAATAGACTTTGATGTAAGACAAATAATTTTTGATGAAATACCTAATTTAACTTTTGATGATATTAACAACTTCGCAACACAATATTTGAAAGATAATAAATATACCTATTCCATTATCGGTAGTAAAGAAGATCTACCTTTTAAAGATCTAAAAAAATATGGTAAAGCAAAAAAAATAAAAATTTCTAAAATTTTACCTAATTAAAATTATATAAAATATCTTCAAAAAAAGAGAGGTAATATAAAAAATTGCCTCTCTTTTTATATTATAAAAATTATTATTTTTGACATATAATTTGAAAATATATTTTTCTGAATAAAATAAATTATCTAATAAATCAATGAAAAAAATAACTGTTTCAGTAATTAATGATTTAGCAACAGATCAACGAGTTTATCGTACTTGTTTAGTTTTACAAGAAATGGGGTTCGAGGTTAAATTGATAGGTAGAAAATTACCAGATAGCTTACCAATAGAGCGTCCATATAAGGTTAAAAGATTTAAATTTTTAATTAATAAAAGTCCAATTTTTTATTTAGCATATAATTTAAGACTGTTTTTTTATCTACTTGGCACACATCAAGATATTTTATGGGCCAATGATTTAGATACTCTACTAGCAAACTCATTAATTAGCATTATAAAAAATAAACCATTAATATATGACAGTCATGAATTATTCACTGAATCTACTCAATTATATAAAAGAAATTTTGTAAAAAAAATATGGGAAATTATTGAAAATTTTTGTTTTAATCATGTAGATACGTTTATCACTGTCAGTGAACCAATAGCTGCATTTTATAAAAAGAAATATAAAAAACCAATTTACATTATTAGAAATTTACCAATAAGATTTTACGCTAATGACAAACTATCCCATTCCAAAGACAAGTTTACACTAGTAATGCAAGGTAATGTAAACATTCGTAGAGGTTACGAAGAGGCTATTTTATCTTTAAAACAATTAGATGACGTCTTCATTTATGTTATAGGAAATGGGGATGCCATTAATAAGCTAAAAGAAATAATAGAAAAAGAAAAAATTAATGACAAAGTGCAGCTAATAGCTAAACAGCCATATGAAGAGATGATGAAATATACAAGTTCTGCTGACGTAGGATTGTGCATAGAAAATCCAAATTTTTTAAATTCATACTATAGCTTACCAAATAAAATTTTTGAATATATACAAGCAGGGATACCTATCATAGCTACAAATCTACCAGAAATAAAAAAAATCATCGAAACTTACGAAATAGGAATATTAATTGACGAGCTAACACCAGAAGCTATAGCTGAAGCAGTGAATAAATTAAAAAACGATCATAATTTATATAACAAATTAAAAGAAAACGTAAATAAAGCAGCTTCAGAATTAACATGGGAAAATGAAGGAAAGAAATTGCGGGGACTACTAGAAAAATATCTTTAAGATTTTGCTGAAAAGGAAATTGTAAATGAGGGGTATAAAACAATATTTTTGTTTAACTTTACATGATATTTTAATATTTTAACTTAATCAATCTAAAATACCGCTCCCATGCCCATCTATCGTGCGATGACAAGTTTAAAAGTCGTCCAATATCTGACTCTACCTCATCTTTCAAGTACTTATTCATTACTACAAACCACATTAGGTAGTTCTGTAGATACTTTGTAGCTACACCTCTGAATCTCATCATCCAAATTAAAAAATTAGTGATCTTTTTCTCTACTACATTGACACTATAAACAGCTAATCCTTTTGTTTTACGCCTCACTAATATCTTTTCGGTTGGTGATTTAACTAATACTTTTTTGCTTGGTGATTCTTTCACTGCTTGCTGGAACTCTTCGTTAGGCTTAAAACATATCAAATTTTTCTCTGATACTCGTCGCTTTAGCTCTGCTTTTATCTGAGTGTTCTGGACTCTATTCTCTCCAGTGTGTTTGAGAAGCAAATTACCTTCTCTATCTGTCATCACTAATACAGCAACATTAGGATGAACAGTATTCATAGCTTGCTCCTTTTCTTCCAAACTTTTAAATTTTCGACCTTTCTCCGAATATTGCAATAATAGCTCGTCAGCTTCAGTTATTCCAGAGAAGTTAATTCCTCCTTCTAATCCTTGAATTGCAGAAAGAATCTTATGTCTCCATTTAAAACTTGTTGGTAAACTTATGCCAACTTCTCTGGCGCAGGCTCTGAGGCTTTTACCCTCAAGCATACATTTTATATAATCCACTAAAAGATAGTATTTATGAGAATAATAGACAAGTGATTTAGCAGTTTCTCTAAATCTATAGCCACATTTTTTGCATTTATAGACTTGTCTGCCATCACTCTTACCAGCTTTAGTTACATACTCACAATCACATCTGGGACAAATAGGAGCAGTTGATAAAATCTTTATTCTCTGATAGTCTAGAGCAGTCAATCTGTTCTCATTGAGAAAATCATAGAGATTATCTAGGAATTCTCTTTTGCCCTCTTTGGTTAAAGCGAGCATTTTTTCTATGTTTTCAGATGTATATTCCATAATTTTGATTTTTTACAAAATTAATAAAAATATTTAACATGAAAAGTTAAACACAAATATCATTTTAAGAAAAGAATAGCAATATTTAAAAATATTGCTATTCTTTTCTTATTCAAATCTCTTCTTCTATAAACTTAATGTCAAATTCTTCCAATTTTTCCAATATTGGCTCATAAATATCAGGTTCTATTGGCAACAATACTCCTGTCTTTTGTAATTTACCTTGCATAAATAAATCTACTGCTACTGCTAATGGCAATCCTACTGTTATTGCCATAGCTGTATTAATTTGATCTTTTCCTGTATATGTCAAAGTAGATTTTATTTTATGATATTCTCCATTGTTTTTATAACCAATATTATGCTGCATAATAATAATATCTTTATCATTCTCTTCAAATTTCCATTTTTCCTCGAGTAAATGTTGTAAAGCTTGAGCTGGGGTACCTTTTTGTAAACCTACTGGTTTTTCTGTAAATATCTCTAACCATTCAAATTTATTAAATTCTTGGCTATTGCGATTTATGCCAAGATAATCGCAAAAATTGTCTTCGATAGATTTATCTGTAATATTTGGTAGGTATGAGGATATAAGTTCTTTCCATGTCATTTTATCAATATTTTCTATTTCATAGCTATCATCAGTGAGTCCGAGTTGTACAAATGCATCCCATGACTTGCAATAGCCTGGTCGTCTAATTGTACCTCTTAGCATAGTTTTAACATTTTCTAAACCATAGATATATCTGTATTTTAGAGAATCTCTATTAGGATAAACTTCGAAATCACCCAATCCAGCAATGTTTATTTGTGTTGTCCATTGAAAAATACGATGATATGGTATATATTTATATTTTCCATTATCTAAATATTTCGCTGGTTCCATACCTGCGAGGACAACATTTCTAGGATTCCATGTAAATTTATAATTCCATGGATTATTGTCATATTCAGGTGCTACTAATCCTCCCGTAGAGCTCTCAAATTCCAATATTTCACCACCCTTATTTTTAATATTATGTATTAATTTCATAGCAGACATATGATCGAGGCCTGGATCTAATCCACATTCGTTTAAAAATAATAAATTTTTTGCTTTTACTTCTTTTTCTAAAGCCTTCATTTCTGGTGAAATGTAGGAAGCTGTAAATAAATGTTTGCCCAGTGCCAAGCAATCTTTTGCTACTAAAAAATGATAACGTGCAGGCACCATAGAGATTATCACATCAAAATTTTTGATACATTCATATCTGGCTTTATCATCTGTAACATCTAATTGTATTTTGGGTAAATCAATATATTCTATAGCCTGTAAGTTTTGTTCAGCTATCGTTATTTTCCAATCATTTTGTTTGGCTTGCTTTGATATATAATTTATTAATACTTTAGCTGATAAACCTGCACCAATTATTAAAATAGATTTCATATTTATAAAATTTTTTTATTAGTCTGAAATAAAATTTTCCATAAATTTATAATCTGGTGTAAGCTGCCCCTTATATAAAATTATAGATTTCTTTAGTGGATCAGGGATTTGTAATTTTTTAAATTCTTTATCCCAATTAGCTTTTAGCATTGCCTCTACAAAAGGTAGTAAACATCTAGAAAAATATTGACTGGCATCTAATGGAAGTTCGGCAGGTAATATATCTACTGCCATCACAGGGATACCATCAGAATATAGGTCTATAGTATACTCTTTTGTGTTAGGATTATAAACTAATACAGGATTATAAATTTCTGTAGCAATTTTAGTTATTTCCACTCCACCATTAATATCACAAGAAATATCACCTATACCCAAAAGTCTAAAATTAGGTTTTTGCCAATTATCTATAATAAATTGTTCCTCTACTACACGTGGATATCTATCATCCCAATATGAAGCATGAATTAAAAGATTTAAATAAGGTAAATATTGATGAAAAATACTCTCATAATTTTCTGGATGAGAATAATAATCGTTTAGATTAAATGGTGTTCCATCTTTTCTCTGAACCATATCTTTTTCATAAAAAACAACTTTATAAATATTATGTTTAGAATTAGGTAATTGAGAAAAATGAAGTAACTCCTCTGGTAAAATTTCTTTAGTGGGCAAAAAGCTTAGCATTTCTTGCACACCATTGCTTACATTCCCATATCCAGTTATACCAATAATAAAAGGTGATAAAGAATCTGGTAATCCTTTAGTTAATATATCTGTACCTATTTGCGAAAGTGCTTCTTTAGCTTTTTCTACAGATGAATATTCATATGCACGTTTAATTTTTTCAAATGGATTATTGATACCACTTTTGCTTAGTCTTTTACCTATCATCCATAGAGTATCTATTAATCCTGCATTACCAGCAAATTTCCCAAAAAATATTAATCTTTTACCGAAATCATCTATTATTCTTTCATGATCTAATAATGTTGCTTTCTGTTTTATTAATTCTCGTAACATTGGCATATTATGTTTTTGCCCTTTAACAGTATGAGAAAAAAATAAATATATCTTATTTGGATAAATCTCCTCTTCTGGTATCTCTTTAATACCAATTATAATATCTGCTTTTTCTAAAGAATTTACAATCTTGGCACCAACTTTTTCATATTCTTCATCTGAATAAATTCTTTTATTAGAACTTTGTACTAATACTGTATAGCCCTTTTTTATAAATTGTCCCACATGTTCTGGGATTAATACTACGCGTTTCTCACTTGGATATTTATTCTCGTCTCTTATACCTAATATCATATTCTTATTATTTAATTACAAATATATAAAAAATATTATTAATCAAAATATGTCTTTAAAGCTAATACTATATTTTTTTGATATTTTATTATAAAATTGGGAAGATTAAGAGGTAAAAGGTTAAAAACTAACCTTTTTCTCCCCCTCGTCTTCTTATCACCTATCACCTATCACTCATCACTTATCACCTCTTCTCCCCCTCACCTAGTCTCCCCATCATTTATCACTTATCACCCATCACCTATTCTCCCAGTCACCCCATCACCTATTCTCCCAGTCACCCCGTCTCCTCGTCTCCCAGTCTCCCAGTCACATCGACTCGTCATTAAATATTTATAGCCAGCGTACTAAGTAGAAATCTTGTTTATGAGCTAATAAAGGATGTTGCGGTCTCAATCTAATAGAGAAATTATAAACACCACTTTGCTCCATAGGTATAGTACATTCATAAATAGATTTAGAACCTTGGCAGCTAACAAAATCAAAAGCTTTAGTAAACTCTATATCTACTATACGGCCTTCTTCTTTTTTACCAAAAATTAATTCTATTATTACATCATCTGGTTTTAATCCTTTGAGATCTATTATAAGTTTTACATAAAATTTATCACCAAGAGGCAGATGACGTTCAGAGCTATCTAACATTTCGATATTTTCTAGTTTTATTTCATCCCAATTACGATAAATCTTTCTTTTCCAAGATATAAATCTGAAAAGATTCTGGTAATCATTGTCAGAAAGAGTTTTATAATAATTAAATAAATTATTATAGAATTTATTATCATATTCTAGAAGCATACGTTTAGTGATGAAATGAGGCGCAATGTGGAAATAAGCATTTTTAATCATTTCTATCCATTTTTGAGGTACACCTTCACTATCTCTTTCATAAAAAGTTGGTACTATTTCATCTTCTAAAGTACTATATATCATTTCGGCATCCAATTGATCTTGAAGATCAGGATCATCATAAGTATTTTCTTGTCTGAGAGCCCAGCCACCACCAGGTATGTAGCCTTCTGCCCACCAACCATCAAGCACACTAAAGTTCAACGTGCCATTCATAACTGCTTTCATTCCAGAGGTACCACTAGCTTCTAAAGGTCTAGTAGGTGTATTGAGCCACACATCTACACCTTTTAAAAGTAATTTAGCAAATTCTGTATCATAATTTTCGACAAAAATTATCTTACCAATAAACTCTGGCATTCTAGAAACCTCAATAATTCTTTTTATTAGATCTTCGCCAGCTTTATCTGATGGATGAGCTTTACCACTAAAAATGAAACGTACAGGATATTGAGGATTATTTACGATACTTGCTAAACGTTTCAAATCAATAAATAACAAATTAGCACGTTTATAAGTAGCAAACCTACGAGCGAAGCCTATGGTTAAAATTTCTGGTGTATTATTTAATTCTTCTAAAGTATGAATTATTTGACCAGGTAATTCTTGTCTCTGAGGCATTTGCTTCGCTAAACGTTCAACAAGTTTATCATAAAGTTCATGTTTCTGATCTGTTTTTAGTTTCCAAATAGTTAAAGGTCTTAGTTTATCAATAAATTTCCAATAGTCATGATTTTCGTGCATATGCTCGAAAAATTCATTACCAGCAACACTCAGAAATGCTTTTTGCCAATCTCCACACATCCATGTTTTTGGATGCACAGCATTAGTTACATAATCAATAAAAAGTTCACTATTAAAAAATCCTTTATAAAGATCTTTGAACATGTCACGAGTAACATTTTGATGAATTTTACTAACAGCATTTACAAATACAGAAGTTTTAATAGCTAGATGTGTTACAGAAAACTCTTCATCAGTACGTTTTACTCTACCGAGATCCATAAATTCATCCCAACTAATATCGAGTGTTTCTGGTATATGAGCAAAATATGCACGCATTAGATTTTCAGAAAATTTATCATGACCTGCAGGTACAGGTGTATGTGTTGTAAAAATAGATGATTTACGAACTAATTCTAAAGCATGCTGAAAAGGTAAATGTTTCTCTTTAATATAATATCTCAATCTCGCAATATTAGCAAATGCTGCGTGACCTTCATTTAAATGAAAAATATTAGGACTAATGCCCATAGCACGCATAGCATATATAGAGCCGAACCCTAATAAATATTCTTGTTTTAGTCTCATTTCCCAATTTGCATCATATAGTCTAGCTGTTATTTCTTTATCATCATCTTCATTTTCTTCTATATCAGTATCTAATAAATACAAATGTATTCTACCTACATTTACTTGCCATAATTTAGCAAAAACATTTCTACCAGGAAATGGTAATTGTATTTTCATCCATTCATCATTACTATCTCTCACTGCTATTATGGGTAAATTAGTGAATTTTTGCGGAATATATTGTGCTATTTGCTCACCTAAACGAGATAAGACTTGTTTAAAATAACCATATCTAAAAAGTAATCCAAAGGCAACAATGGGAAAATTACTATCACTAGCTTCTTTTAGATAATCACCAGCTAATATTCCTAACCCACCACTATAAATTTTTAGAGAAGAATGTATTCCATATTCCATACATAGATAGGCAACTAATTTATCATCTTTTTTGTATGGAGATAAACTCATATAGTCTTTGAATCTTTTATAGATTGCATTTAATTTCTCAATAAAAGATTTATCTTGTGATAAATTAATAATCTCATCATAAGACATCATTTCGAGCATTGCTATTGGATTATAATCAGATTTTACCCAATAGACAGGATTTATGTTTTTCATAAATTCAGTAGCTTCATCATCCCAAGTCCACCATAGGTTTTGCGTTAATTCTACAAGTGGTAATAATGATTGTGGATACTCTGGTTTTACAAAAACTTTTCTCCATTCTGCTACATCTATCTCCTTTGGGCTAGTAACGACATAATCTTTTACAGTTTTGAAATAATATTGAACAATTCTTTTTTCAGATTCTTTAAGAGCTATATCATATAAATCAAAATAATAATTAATAAAATTATCCCAATGAGCCAATTTAGCTATTTGCCAGCATTTATTTCTTAATGAAATCCTTTGCTCATCATTTAGCTGTAAGTGTTCTCTGATGTAATTGGTAATGTTATCTACCACCTCATCATCATTATAATCATTTCTGTCAACGATTCTAATATATTCAGCGGTGTCATAATTAAGTGATTTCACCCAATTACCATAACCTGATAAAGTTGTCGTAAGAGTAGGAATACCAAATGCTGTACTCTCCATAGGAGTGTAGCCCCACGGTTCATAATATGATGGGAAAATTGTTAGGTCAAACCCCATGAGAAATTCATAATAAGAAATATTTAAAAGGCCATCATTACCATCTAAATAGCTAGGAATAAATAATACTTTTACTGGATTATCATCCTGATTTAATAAACCTTCATTTCTAAAAGCATTAATTATAGGATCTGTATCTTCATCATTTAAATAATGTGAAGTTAAATATTTATGCTCTGAGGTAGTATCATTATTATAAGCATCTAAAACATCATGTATAGGTCCTTGAATTCCTGATGGTATTGCTATACAAGCAAATATATTTCGATTAGGATTTTGATTTTTTAATTTACTTAATGATTTAATGAATAAATCTATACCTTTATTACGCATTTCATACCTACCAGATATCAAAACTAGTAAGGGATTCTCTGCCTGTGCACCTGATGTTGCTTTGAAAAGTCTAATAATTTTTTCACGAGATGTAGCTTTTATTTTGTCATATTCTTCATCTTTAGGTACAACGTCTATATCGAAACTATTTGGGGTAATAATACTTGGTTGTTTGCCTAGGAAATAATTACATTCATTAGCAGTGATAGGAGATACAGTAGAGAATGCATCAGCATTATTAGCTGCACATTTCTCCATTGAATATTTAGAAATAACGTTAAATTGCTTGCTCATTTGCTGCGGATCATAATTAGCTAATTCATTGTATAATGGCAAACCATTACCAGCAATAGTACGTCCTAAAGTGGTAGCATGAGTAGTAAAAGCAGTACCTACCTGCGGAACTTTATCTTCTAAATATAAAATACCTGCTCCAGTGAGCCATTCATGAAAATTAGCTACTATTTTATCCTGAGCAGTAACGTGGTGTTCATAGAAATGATGTATTACCTTACCAGCTTCATAACCGAATAATGCAGGCTCTATATAATCCCAACCTCCATATAAAGAATCCAATTTATATTTTAACCATAAATCTGTGAATATTTTGTCGCGTTGATCAAATAAATGCCTGAAATCTACTAAAATAGTTATAGGATTACCTTTTATTTGCCATCTTCCTATTCTGATTTTCAGACCATCTTCTCTAGCTTTTTTTACCCATTTATGATATAATCCATCATCTTGTATGAATAAACGCTCATTTGCAGCATCTTTTACAATATCAGGACCTACTAGGATGTATTGAGAGCCTAGCATAGCTTCTAATTTATATGCTTTAGTAGATAATACTGTATAGATACCACCTACCTTATTACATACTTCCCAACTAACCTCAAACAAAAAATTGGGCACAAGTTTTTTATTTTCCATTTTTACTTTATTTTATTCTTTACAAATTTAATATTAAATTGATGAAATGATTAACTTTTAGAAAATAATAAATATAAATATTTATCATCTTTATAATTAATATTATATCATTAATTAACTTATTTAAATCTTTTGTCCTAAAAAATTATTGATAATTTTCCTAGCTCTATGTAGTTTACCTTTCACAGTTCCTATAGGCAAATTAAGCTCTTCAGCGATTTCATCATATTTTTTTTCTTCAAAATAAAATTTTTCAATTAGAATACGGTAATGAGGTTTAAGCAATGAAATATAATTTCTTATTACCTCTTTTTCTTCTCTATTTATTACTATATTGTCTGGTTCATTTTTGTTATCTTCTGCTATGTCATCGATTAAGCTTCTAGATTCATCAGACGTCAAGTCTGATTTGCAATTATGCAAGACATTTTTTTTCGAATTACGTATGTAATCTATTGTATTATTTTTGGCTATAGTATATAGCCAAGTACTGAAAGCATAATCGAAAGAATAAGAAGAAATATTTATAAATGCTTTATAAAATGTTTCCATTAATATATCCTCAGCTTCCACTTTGTCGCCTATCATTTTGACAATAAAAAAATACAAACCATCTTTATAAAAATTCATCAAAGTAGTAAAAGCTACGCTATCACCTTGCTGTGCATTAGTTACTAAATTATCAATGTATTTTTTATCTTTATTCATAAATAATTAACAAAATTTACTTCCATTTATTTTCTTTTTTAAAAATACTAAATATGTAAAAAACAAACAATATTCCTGAATTTAAAAAATCTAATATTGGAGATAAAATTATTAGATTTTTTTCTTTTAAATTATGATTAATTTTATATAATATCAAAATTTGTATAATAGCTTTAAATATAAAAATACTTAATGGTAATAAATATGATTTTAATAAAACTATTTGTAAAATTATCAGAATTGGAAATGATATTTCTAGCAAATGCATAAGACCTAAATAAATAGTAGCACCTAATCTGTAATGCGAGGAACTTTTGAAATGACGTTGTTTCTGTATAAAATATTTTTTTAATTTTTGAGGAACTCTAGATACAGTATGAGCTTGTGGGTCTATACAAATAGTAGTATTTTTTTTGTTAGCTGCTTCTTTAATAAATAAATCATCATCACCAGACATTATATGCATATGATTTGCAAAACCTTTAACCTTAAAAAACAATTCTTTTTTATAAGAAAGATTCCTGCCTACACCCATGTATGGAAATCCCCATAATGCTGCTGAAAAATACATTACAGAATGAATAAATGTATCCCAACGAATCAAAATATTCAAAAAACCCTTTCTCTGCTCATATTTACCGTAACCTAAAACTAATTCTGTATTTGATGTATAGGATTCCATCATCTTCATTAACCATAAATCTGATGTAGGCTTACAATCAGCATCACTGAGCAATAAATATTCATATTTAGAATTTTTTATACCTATAGATAAAGGGAATTTTTTACCTCTGTATGAGCTTATTATATTATTTTCTAATTTTAAATAATTTAAATTAACATATTTATTTTTAAAATTGCAA
>JAHDSP010000103.1 GCA_018432645.1 Bacteroidales bacterium
ACTCGTTGTTAAACTTATATGAACAATTCTAGCACACTCTCTCAAGCTCATACCAGCAGACATACATTTGATATATTCGAGCATTTTGCCTTTTTCATGAACACCGTACATAAAGGTACCAGTGGTAACTCTGAATTGCCTTCCACAGCTTTTGCAACGATAATTTTGTACTCCACTTTGCAACCCATTTTTAATTACATGACTGCTATTGCAATCTGGACAAAGTACGCCAGTAGTCATAGCTTTAATCTCTTGGTAATCGACTACATCTTTGCCTTCTTCGATCATCTCATTATAGAGATTGTCGTATAATTCACGTGTACCTTCTTTAGTAAGCGCAAATATTTTAGTTGGGTTTTCAAATATTTTATACATAACAATAATTTTTTTGCAAATATATAATTTTTTATTATATAAAAAACTTGATTTTTAAAAACATAAAATAATTTTTTTATTCAGGGATAGAAACTGTTGAAAACAGTTTCTATCCCACTTTAGGCAATACTATTTTATACCCTATTTCTAATAATCTATATACTCTCTATTAATTCTACAGAATCATTATTTGAAGATGAGGATATCTTATATCCTTCTAATATCGGTATGTGTATAGTATATTTTTTATTTCCCTTATTTACTAATTTATCGCTTATCAACCAAGGATTTATTTTTTTAAAATTATAATAAGAGACATTCATTTGATTACAAAATAAAGGCAAGTTATTTATAGTAGAGTCTATCACTATCTCTTCATATTCATATTTTGGATAAATCTCAAAAGTAGGTATATAAAAACCAAAATTTTTTAAAGACTGGTAAATAATTTTAGTAGCTATAGCTCTAGAAATATATCTAGCTGTTTCAGAGTTAATAACTAAATCCCAAAAATTATTAGTATATTGTTCATTTATTTTTATTTTTATATAGTTTTCACCAGCATTATATGCAGCAATTGCTAAAAACCAATCTCCAAACATATTGTATAAGTCTTTTAGATAAGACAAAGCAGCTATAGTTGATTTTTCGAAATGTAATCTTTCATCTACATCATCTGACACTTCTAATCCATATTTAATAGCAGTACCTTTCATAAATTGCCATATTCCTTTGGCTCCAGCGGGAGATGTGGCCGGTACCAAATTACTTTCTATTACTGCAATGTATTTCAAATCTATTGGTAGTTTATTATTTTTTAACTC
>JAHDSP010000098.1 GCA_018432645.1 Bacteroidales bacterium
TAGTACTATCTTTTGTTTGTGATAATAGATTTGATGAAATTAAAATTAATATTAAAAAAAAATACAGGTATCTCATAAATTTATAAATTATTATTTTGAATTTGCAAATTTAAAATAATTATTTATTTGTAATGACTTATACACTTATATTCATTTATGGTAAATAAATAGCACCACTGCATGACTCTTTAGCAGAATGAGTAACTTTTGTACTTGTATTAGGTAAACCAATCCACCGTAGTACTCCAAGAAAAGCAAATATGATAGCTTCTTTATAATCTATGATTTCTTTATTTGGTAATATAATTTGCCCATCATAAAGATCAGTCAGCCTTTCTATTAAAAATTTATTATGTGCACCGCCACCTGTTACTAATACTTTAGCATTTTTGGGTAATTTACTTGAAATTGTTATTGAAACATATTCTACAAATGTCCGTAATACGTCGCTAATTGTAAATTGATATAAATATTTATCTATTAAAGGAATAAACTCTTTTTCTACTATTTCTCTGCAAAGTGAATGATTATTAAAAGTATCATTAATTATAAGTAGACTAGTTAGTAAATCATTTATCATTAGACCAGTTCTAGCAATTTCACCGTTGTTATCAAAAGATAAATTTATTTTTTCAGTTAAATAATTTAAAATTATATTTACGGGACAAATGTCGAATGCTGAAATTATTTCTCCATTTTCTATTATTGTGGCATTACTGAATCCACCTAGATTCAAAAATATGTTATAATCTGTAAACAAGTGTTTCTCTCCGATTGGTACTAATGGAGCGCCTTCTCCACCTAACCCAACATCTTGACTACGAAAATCGCAAATTACTGGTATAGATGTATCGCTAGCTATCACTCCACCATGTCCGAGCTGATATGTGTAACCTGCTGCTGGATTGTGCCATATCGTATGTCCATGTATGCTAATAAAATCTACATCTGTATTAATTGTAGACAAAAAATTAAGAATTAAATCTGATAAATAATGAGAATACTGAAAATTTAGATTTACTATTTCTTCACCTTTTAGGTAAAAAGCTTTGTTTAGCAAATTTTTCCATTTTTGTGTGTATGCAAAAGTTTGTGTTTTGAGCACATCAAATTGCCAATTATTATTTTTTAAATATTTAACTAACACTAGATCTACACCGTCGCAGCTAGTACCAGACATCATTCCTATGGTGTTATATTCTATTTTTTTATTAAAATTTTCCATTTTCAAAAGTACATTATTTTTACTATTAAAAGTATTAAGTTATTTTATCGAAAAATTTTATCTATTTTATATTAATTATTAAAATGCAAACAGCTACAAAATTAAATTATTGGCTCTATTAAAAAAAAATGTTGTAATTTTACAAAAAAAAGAAAAACATGGATAAAATAGAGCGAATAATAGAATTATTTGAGCAATCGACGATATCAGAACAGTTAAAGATATTATATGAGCTTAAAAGGAGACA
>JAHDSP010000174.1 GCA_018432645.1 Bacteroidales bacterium
GGACAGATGGCTGCGGTAGATTGAATTTTTACTTTTTGATAATCTACAGCAGTGGCATTGTTATTTACGAGATATTGATATAGCTCATCCAGGAAATCTCGTTTGTGGTCCTTGGACAGAGCCAAGTATTCATCGGTGTTTTCAAATAAATCTTTCATAATTATAAAATTTTAAACAAAATTAATAAATTTTATTTAAATTATAAAATATTTAAAATATAACATAAAAATGATAAAAAAATACCCCCTATTTATTTCATATCCTACTTTTTACACTTTAATAAAAATATCTCATTACCTCTATTTTGACAATTTGACTAAATTTGTAAATTAATTTTATAATTTATAATTTTTTATGAATATAAATAAACTTTCTGTAGTTATTATAACATATAATGAAGAAAAAAATATTGCACGCTGCATAAATTCTGTTAATCAAATAGCTGATGAGGTAATAGTGGTAGATTCTCATTCAATAGATAAAACTAAAGAAATAGCAAAAGATCTTGGAGCTAAAGTGATAGAGCACGCATTTGAAGGGCATATTCAACAAAAAAATTTTGCTTTGCAGCAAGCTAATTATTCTTGGGTATTATCATTAGATGCCGATGAGGCTTTATCAGAAAAATTAAAAAATAAAATACAAGAAATAAAAAACAATCCTACTGCTGATGGATATACTATGAATAGGCTTACATATTATTGTGGTAGATGGATAAAACACACTGGATGGTATCCAGATAAAAAACTTAGACTCGTACGTAAAGATCTAGCTCAATGGAGTGGTATAAATCCTCATGACAGACTCGAGCTTATTAATAGTAAAAATATTAAACATATAAATGCTGATATACTTCACTATTCATACTATAGTCTATATGATCATCTAAATCAGTTGGATAAATTCACTCAAATCTCTGCAAATGAATTGTATACGGCTAAAATAAAACCAAATTTTTGGCATTTTTTTATAAAACCTATTCATAAATTTTTAAATCATTATCTTTACAAAGCTGGTTTTTTAGATGGATACGAAGGCTTCCAAATATCAATAATCTCTGCCTATGGTGTTTTTTTGAAATATGCTAAATTGAGAGAAATGTATAGAAACAATAAAAATTTTTAAACTTAAAATATAATTTTTTAAGCTGCAACAATGAATAAAGAACAAATATCTATAATTTTAAAGACTTTACCCAAGAGTCCAGGTGTTTATAGATTTTATGATAAAGATGGTAATATTTTATATGTAGGCAAAGCAAAGAATTTAAAGAATAGAGTATCCTCATATTTCCGTACACAGCACAGCAGTGCTAGACTAAGAATAATGGTTAATAAAATTGAACGTATCGAGACCACTGTTACTAATACTGAATTAGAGGCTCTACTACTTGAAAATAATATGATTAAAAACCTGAAGCCTCGTTATAATATGCAGCTAAAAGATGACAAAAGTTATCCATTTATTGCTATAACCAATGAGCCTTTCCCTCGTATTTTTTTAACTAGAAATAGACATATTCCTAATGCAGAATATTATGGTCCTTATGCTTCTGTGAGAACAGCAAAATCTTTATTAGAATTGATACACAAGCTATTTCCCCTGCGTACTTGTAAACTTAATTTATCTGAAGAAAAAATTAATAATGGTAGCTACAAAATATGTCTAGAGTATCATCTCAAAAAATGCAAAGCCCCATGTGTGGGATTGATAACCGAAAAAGAATATGATGATTATATAAATCTAGCTAGAGATATCATAAAAGGTAAAACTAAATTAGTAGAAAATTATCTTTATGAAATCATGCAAAAAAAAGCTAAAAATCTTAATTTCGAGGAGGCGCAACAGTGGAAAATTAAATGGGAAAGATTAAAATCATATTCATCTCGTAGCATTATAGTTACTAATCAAGAGAATAATTTAGATGCTATTAATTTATTAGAAGATGATAATCAGGCATATATAGCAGCTATAAGAGTAGAAAATGGGTCAATAGTGAATAATCGAGTTTTTCATATAGAAAAAAAATTAAATGAATCTCCTGAAGAGCTTTTGCTTTATGCTATTGGAGAATTATTCGAACAATGGGATGGCCTACAACCGGAACTTATTGTCCCATATCCGATTTCTTTTCCTATCGATAATGTGCAAATAACTGTCCCTAAAAAAGGTTATAAAGCCGATTTATTGAAATTCTGTCTCCATAATGCGCAAGAGCGAAAAGCTGAAGATGACAAACGTAGATCTCTTTTAGATCCTAATAGATTTACTAATCAATTACTAGAAAAAGTTAAAATAGATTTGCAATTACCTACTTTGCCAAAACGTATTGAATGTTTCGACAATTCTAATATACAAGGTGCATATCCCGTATCTTCTTGTGTAGTATTTATAGATGGTAAACCTGCGAAAGCAGAATATAGAATTTTTAATGTTAAAACTGTAGAAGGGATAGATGATTTCGCTACAATGCATGAAGTGGTTTATCGTAGATATAAAAGACAAAAGGAGGAGAATAAACCTTTACCAGATTTGATAATTATCGATGGTGGCAAAGGACAATTGCATGCTGCATATGATGCCTTGAAAGAATTAGATTTAGATATTATTCCTATTATTGGAATAGCAAAAAGATTAGAAGAAATATATAAACCTCACGATTCTATACCCCTGAATATAGATAAAAAAAGCCCTACTCTCAAACTCATACAGCGAGCTAGAGACGAAGCGCATAGATTTGGCATCACTCATCATCGCAAATTGCGTAGTAAAAATACTATAAAAACTCAATTAACTGATATCAAAGGTATAGGTCCTAAGACAGCTAATAAATTATTAGAACATTTTGGCTCAGTTGAAAATATTAAAAATGCCACAGATGAAGAAGTAGAAGCTATAATTGGTAAAGCTAAACTAAATATTTTGAAAGAATCTTTAAAATAAGAGAGTGCGTTTGAGTATAATAAATGATTCTATAACGCTTTGAGTGGGTAAATAAAAAAATAGTAAATTTAGAGGTGTGGCTACGAAATATTTGCAGAGTTATATTATGTGGTAAAGCATAAATATTTATTGAACAGAATAATAAATGATATAGCTAAGATGCTCAATTTAGCTACATCAGACTGAGAAGCACGGTACGTATATATGAGGTTGAAATTAAAACATAAGGAAAAGCTAACATAAATGTTACTCCTATTCCACGCCCCCCTTTTTTATCTTCCACAACACATTTTTTCTCATATTAATTTTTTTTTATATCTTTGCTAATTAAAAATTTTATTCAAATGAAAAAGATTTTGTTTGTAATTCTTATTTTAGCAAGTTTGTTATTAGCTTCGTGCAAAACACGTGAAACATGCCCAGCTTATAATCATGGTTCATCTGCACAAGTATCTAATACTGTAACAAATGATAATGCTTGATATTTTATTTACTAAATTGTTTTATTAAAAAATTTGATAATTATGGGAAAAGGTGATCAAAAATCAAAAAGAGGTAAGTTATACCGCGGAACATTCGGAAAAACTAGACTTTCTAAGAGAAATAAACGTAGA
>JAHDSP010000392.1 GCA_018432645.1 Bacteroidales bacterium
GGAATTCGTGGAGATTATCTAAGAATTCTCTTTTGCCCTCTTTGGTCAGAGCCAGCATTTTTTCTATGTTTTCAGTTGTATATTCCATAGTTTTTATTTTTTACAAAATTAATAAAAATATTTAACATGAAAAGTTAAACATAAATGTTTCTCAATATTCATTACACATATCACCACAAATCTTTTAGTTTCGTTTTTTAATAATCGTTTTAGCTCATTCATTTAATTCTTTAAAATCTGGAAATAATGACTTTAAATAATTATAAAATTCTCGCACATTACCCTGCATATTGCCAAATTGCCTATTAGCACATTCATAACATAAACCCTTTTGGATTTCTTTATTTTTATAAATAACTGTAGCCATATATGTAACTCCTCCTACGCATCCTTCATAGTCATATTTGGTTTTTTCAGGGCCAATTTGTATCTTATTTGTATTGAAATATTTAGTTATGTTTTTCCACTCTTCTGAGCTTATTCTTACTTTTGTCTTTTCTATGACTTCCTTTTGTTTTTTTATAGTTAATTTTATTTTCTTTTTTTTAATAATAAATTCTTGTTCTCTGTTATATTCAGGAGATAAGGGCGGAGTTTTAAAAACGAAATTAATTTGTTTGATTTGTGTTAATTGGGCAAAACTATTATCAATATTTATGAAAAATAAATTGAAAAATAGTACTAATAAAATTGAATTTTTCATATTTTTATATTTTAAATTTTTCTATAAATTCTTTAAAAGAAATAATTGGTACATTGAGTTCATTAGCTTTTTGTCGTTTAGCAGGACCCATATTTTCGCCAGCTATTAAATAATCAGTATTACTTGATACTGATGAAAGTACTTTACCACCATTGATTTCTATTAATTTTTTCAAATCATCCCTTTCTATTTCTTCGAAAACACCGGAAATTACAAAATTTAATCCTTTTAATTTTTCTGATTGTTGTGTTTCTTTTTTTATATCAAATTTCAAGCCAACTTGTTTTAATCTTTTTATTAAATCGAGATTATCTGAATCTGAAAACCAATCTATGATAGATTGAGCTGTTATCTCCCCTACATCTGGTATTTGTCTTAGTTCTTCTTTGCTCATTTGCAATAATCTATCTAATGATTTTGCATAATTAGCTATATTTTTAGCCATTATTGAACCTATGTTTTTGATTCCGAGAGCATATAATACTCTATCAAATGGTTTTGATTTAGATTTTTCTATTGATTTCAGAATATTTTCTACTGTTTTTTGTTGGAATCTAACTTTTCGTATTTTACCTTCTGATGATTCATATTCATTTTCTAGACCCAATAATTGATCATATTTCAAATCATAAAGATCAGCAGGAGATTTTACCAGCCCTTTTCTAAAAAGTAATTCTATTTTACCTTCGCCTAGAGTTTCTATATCCATAGCATCTTTGCTAATAAAATGTTGTAGTTTACCTAATATTTGAGGTGGACAAGTTTTTTCATTAGAGCAATACACAAATGGTTCTCCTTGATTATATATGGTGGGGCTATTGCATACAGGACAAAATTTTGGTGGCAAAACTGGAGATGCATCAGTTGGTCGTTTGTCTATTTCTACTTTTACTACTTTAGGGATTATTTCTCCACTTTTTTCTATCCAAACATAATCTTTTACATGAATATCATTTTTTTTGACAAAGTCAAAATTATGTAAAGTAACTCGTTTGACTGTTGTACCACTGATAAAAACTGGATTTAAATTGGCTACAGGTGTTATCACACCAGTACGTCCCACTTGAAAATCTACAGAAATTATTTGAGTGAGAGCTTGTTCTGGTTTATACTTGAAAGCTACTGCCCAACGTGGATATTTAGCTGTGAATCCTAATTGCTTTTGTAGTTCATAGCTATTAACCTTTATGACAACTCCATCAATTCCAAAAGGCAACTGATCACGTTTAGTTTCATATTCTTCAATAAACTGTTTAACTTCATTCAATCCATGGCACAATTTAATATAAGGACTAACTGGAGCTCCCCATTCTTTAGCTTTCAACATTGCTTCATAATGATTAGTAAAAATAGGAGTTTCAGTGTAAACATCATAAGGCATAAATTGTAAATTTCTTTTAGCTACCAGCGAAGAATCTTGTAATTTTAGTGAACCAGCTGCAGCATTCCTCGGATTAGCAAATGGTTCTTCACCATTTTCATCTTTTTCTTCATTTAATTTATTAAAAGATTCAAAAGGCATTATTATTTCACCTCGGATATCTACCCAATTAGGATAATCTCCAAAAAGCCTTAAAGGGACATTTTTAATTGTTTTCACATTATTAGTTACTACCTCACCTACATACCCATCACCACGTGTTAAGGCATTTGTTAGGATTCCATTTTCATAAATACAACTTATTGCTAATCCATCATATTTAAGCTCAGCTACAAATTCTATAGCTTCTAAATCAGGTATATTTCTACGAAAAAATGTAACTACTTCATTCCAATCATAGCTATTATCTAGTGAAAGCATTGGGAAACGGTGTGGCTGACTAGGAAACTCTTTGGTAATAAATCCTCCCACTCTTTGAGTAGGACTATCTGGTTCTTGATAATTATATTGCTTCTCTAGTTGTTTTAGCTCTTTCATTAGTTGATCAAACTCAAAATCAGAAATTTCAGGATTATTTTTAACATAATACAGATAATTATGTCTATTGAGTTCTGCTGTTATATATTTGATTCTTTCAATTGCTTCTTCTTTTGTCATAATTTTGGATAGTATGAAATAAATTATTTACAAATCTAAAAAATTTATAATAAATAAAAAAATAAAAAAAGAGAGATTTTTGTAAAATCTCTCTTTTAGCGGTCCGGACGGGGCTCGAACCCGCGACCTCATGCGTGACAGGCATGCATTCTAACCAAACTGAACTACCGGACCAAATTTATTTTTGCAAAATTATGAAAAATATTTTAAATAAAAAAATATTTTCATTTTATAATTTCATATTCTTCTAAAATCTTTTTAATGTATTTGCCTATAATGTCGAATTCTAAATTTACTATAGTGCCTATTTTGAAATTATGAAAATTAGTATTTTCATAAGTATAAGGTATAATAGCTACAGAAAACAAATTTTTTTCACTATCAACTACAGTGAGGCTAACACCATTAACAGATATAGATCCTTTCTCTACAGTAATATTTCCTTTAGATTGATCATATTCTATGAAATATTTCCAGCTACCATCGAGTTCTTCTATTTTAGTTACTATACCAGTTTGATCTACATGTCCTTGTACGATATGTCCATCAAAGCGACCATTTGCTGGAATGGAACGTTCTAAATTTACTTCATACCCTTCTATCCAATTCTTTAAGCAAGTTCTATTCAATGTTTCATCAATAGCAGTTACTTTATAAAGAAGATTGACATTATCTACCCATACTACAGTCAAGCATACACCATCGTGGCTCACACTTTGATCTATTTTTAACTCTGAAGCCATCGTAGCTTTAATAGTAAAATTGATATTACTACCTTGACGTTCTATTTTTTGAATTTTACCTAATTGCTCTACTATTCCACTAAACATAATTATATTTTTTGTAAAATTATAGCATTATTCTTTCATAGCATTTTCTACTTCATCAATAGTGATAGGAAGTCTTTTACCAATTAATCTACAGCCGTTATCTGTAATCAATATATCATCTTCTAATCTGATACCACCGAAATCTAAATATTTTTCTACTTGGTTATAATTAATAAATTCTGATAATTTATTTTCTGCTTTCCATTTTTCTATTAATGCTGGGATGAAATAAATGCCAGGTTCATCAGTTACTACCATACCTGGTTTAAGTGTTCTAGCAAATCGAAGAGAACCTGTACCAAATTCTGTTGATCTATTTAATTCATTATCATAACCCACATAATTTTCACCTAAATCTTCCATATCATGAACATCTAATCCTAGCATATGACCTAGTCCATGTACAAAAAATAGTGTATGCGCTCCTTTAGCTATGGCTTCATCTGGATTGCCTTTCATTAGTCCTAATTCTATTAGACCACTAGCTATCACTTTAGCAGCTGCTAGATGAATATCCAAATATTTTTGCCCTGGAGCAGAAATTTCAATTGTATTTTGATTTGCTCTTCGCACAATTTCATAAATTTCTTTTTGTTTTTGAGTAAATTTTCCACTTACAGGAGTTACTCTAGTATAATCACTAGCATAGAAGCTATTAGCTTGAGCACCAGCGTCAGCTAATAAAAGTTGACCTGACTGCATGATATTATTGTGATAAGGATTGTGCAATGTTTCACCATGTACTGATAAAATAGTAGGGAAAGAAGGTCCCTCGCCATATTGATATGATATACCATCCATCATACCTGCTATTTCTTGTTCCTTGATGCCAGGTTTAGCCATTTTGAAAACACACATATGCATTTTATAACCTATTTCTGCAGCTATTTCCATTTCAGCTATCTCTTCATCACTTTTAATAGATCTTAGCGATACTACAGCTCTCACCAATTCTACTGAAGATTTAGTTTTTAATTCCTTTATAGATATACCTAATAGCTCATTGAGTAATATTTTATTTTCTGCTCTATATGGTGGTAAAAAATGTATTTCTCTATTGAGGTTTACCTGTTTAGAGATATATTCATATAAATTGTTAAAAGGTAAAACTTTATTTACACCCACTTGACTGGCTAATTCTTTCATAGTAGGCTGTGGTCCCATCCAGATAATATCATCTATTTCTACATCATCACCGAAAATGTATTCTTCTCCATTGTCAAAATCTATCACGCCTGCTAGATTTGATAAATTTAAGCCAAAAAAATATAGAAAAGTACTATCTTGTCTGAATTTATAAGTATTTGCTGCATAATTCATTGGAGATTCTGTATTACCTAAAATTAGACCTATTCCTTTTAATCCTTTGGATTTTAAATTATTCCTTCGATTAATATAAACTGATTGTGTAAACATAATTTTTTTTGTAAAAATAATCATATTTTTCATAAAAATTAAATTTATTTGTAAATTTTTATTGAAAAAATTAAATACTTATTTATCTAAAATTATTATATGTATAAAAAAATTTATTTGTTATTCAAATTAATTTTAATCAAATTAATGTAAAAATTTAATATTATTTTATTTTTATAAATTTGTATGACAAAAAAACAAAAATATGAAAAAAGTAACAATTTTACTTATGTTAACCCTTATTAGTGTGGGGATAATAAATGCTCAGAAAAAACCAACGATTTTATTTGAAAGTAAGGTTTATGATTTCGGGCAAATAAAAGAACAAGACGGCAAACAAACTGCTAGATTTAATTTTAAAAATATTGGCAATGATACATTGAAGATTTTAAATGTGAGACCTTCGTGTGGCTGCACTACATCTGATTATACTAAAACACCTATTTTACCTGGACAGAGTGGATTTATTGATGCTGTATATAATCCTAAGGGCAGACCAGGAGCTTTTAATAAGATTGTAACAGTAATAACTAATGATCCAGAAAATTCCAATGTAATTTTGACTATAAAAGGAAAAGTAATACCAAAGCCAAAAACTAAAGCTGATAATTACCCTCAAGTAATAGGTAATTTACGTTTCAAATCTAATCATATTAATTTTAATGATATCAAAGATAGTGAAGTTAAAACCGATACTATTTATTTATATAATCCTAGTGATAAAAAAATTACAATATTTGCTGAAAACATACCAGTATATCTAAAAATTCAAATACCAGCGGGAGGTATTGTAATAAATCCTGATCAAGAATTAAAAATAGCTATTACCTATGATGCAAAAGCCCGTAATGATTATGGCTATGTTTTTGATAGATTCCAGCTCAAAACAGATGATACAGACCAACCTGCTAAACAAATGTATGTAAGTGCAAATATTAATCAAGATTTCAGTTGGATGACAGAAAAAGATAAAGCTAAAGCTCCTAAAATAGTATTTGAGAAGACAGAAGTTGTTTTTGATACTATTAAATCTGGCCAATCAGTAACTGTTGAATTTCCATTTAGAAATGAAGGAAAAAATGATCTTAAAATTTTAAAAGTAAAATCTAGCTGCGGATGCACAGCTACTACCCCAGAAAAAACTATTTTGAAAAAAGGAGAAAAATCTATCATTAAAGCTACTTTTAATACATCTGGTAGAAGAGGAGAACAACAAAAAACAATTACCGTGATTACTAATGATCCAGAGCATAGCTTGGTGGTTCTCAAACTCAAAGGATATGTAAAAGAATAAATTGAAAAATTTGTTTTTTTTAAAAAGGGGGAAATTAATTAATTTTCCCCTTTTTATTTGAATAGAAATTTGGAAGGGAGTGTAAATATAATTTTTATGTTAGGTTTTCTATTGGTTTATTTTTAAGCTCGATGTATTTATACCATGCCCGCCTATCCGACGCCGCTAAATTCAACATCCTCCCTACATCCTCTATTAATTTATTCAGTAAATACTTATGCTTCACTATATACCACATTATATAACTTTGTAAATACTTCGTTGCTACTCCTCTAAACTTCTTATCTATCCACTTCGCAAACTTTACTGTATGCTGTCTCACTGTATTTATGTTGTATGTATCATTCTGATCTTTCACTAATTCTCGTTTTACTGCCTTACTCTTTAAATTCTTCGACCTAAACTTCTTGAACTCTTTCTTATCTTCTCCCAATATTGTGCTGCTTGTAGATACTTTATTTCTTAATATTTTTTCTATTTTCACCTTTTTTATTTTATCAAAGCATATCAGATTGAATAGCATATTGCCACTTCTGTCTTTCATCGCTAGCACTGCCACATTGTGCTGTTTCTTTTCCTGAGCTATCAAATATTCTTCTTTTGTTTTATATTTTCTACCTTTTTCTGAATACTTCATCAGCAACTCTTCGAGTTCCATTATCCCAAAAAAGTTTACATTTTCATCGAAACTTCTCAATGCTGTTAATATCCTATGTCTCCATTCGAAACTTGTCGTTAGATCTATTCCTATTTCTTTAGCACATTGGCGTAAACTTTTTCCTTCGAGCATACAGAGAATGTAGTCCAACATTAATTCTTTTTTATGCAGATTGTAAACAAAGGTGCCGGTAGTTACTCGAAAGTTCTTGCCACATTCTTTGCATTGATAGAGCTGCTGACCTTGTTGATGACCATTTTTTATAATGTTTATGCTCTCACATTTGGGACATTGTGGAGATACACTTTGTGCCTTGAGACCTTGGTAGTCTACTACATCTGCA
>JAHDSP010000490.1 GCA_018432645.1 Bacteroidales bacterium
TCATAAACTTCTTTTCTTAGATATATTTCCTTGCCATTTTCGCTAAATTGTTTATCTACTAAAACAAAATTACTATCATTTCGAGGGTCTATTTTACCCAATAAATATTTCTCTTCCATTTGTCCATTTACATTTATAATTTTTAAAAATAAATAAATTAAAAACAAAAATTTTTTATTTATTTTCATATTTTTAGCATATATAAAGCAGTTTTTACGATATTTTCAGAAGTAAATCCAAAATAATTCATTAATTTAGAAGGTTTACCACTCTCGCCAAATCTATCATTCATAGCTATAGCACTGATAGGTACTGGATAATATTCAGAGCACACCTCTGATACTGCAGAGTATAATCCACCGAATTTTTGATGTTCTTCAGCAGTAACAATTAATTTACATTGTTTTGCAATATAACTTATCGTCTCTACATCTATGGGTTTTATAGTATGAACATTTACTACTGCAGACTCAATTTTATAATTTTTATATAAAAAATTAGCTGCTTTCAAACTTTCCCACACTAAAGATCCTGTAGCGATAATTGCAATATCACTGCCATTTATCAGTACTTGAGCTCTGCCGATTTGAGGAATCAAGTTTTTAATTGAAAAATTAGGCATAGGTTCTCTACCAAATCTAATGTATACTGGACCATTAACTTGTTCTATAGCAGCTAAAAGCAAATTTTTTGCTTGATTAGCATCGCAGGGAGACAATACAGTCATATTAGGTATAGATCTCATCACAGCCATATCTTCTAATGCTTGATGAGTAGCGCCGTCTGGTCCTACACTTATGCCAGCATGTGCACCACCGATTATCACTTTTGCATTATTATAACAAATGGATGTTCTCACTTGATCTGCACATCTAAAAGCAGCAAAAACACCATAGGTACTAAACACAGGAATTAATCCTGAGAGAGCCATTCCTGCGGCAGTAGCTGCTATATTTTGCTCTGCAATACCAAAACTATAAAACCTATCAGGATATTTTGATTTAAACAAATCTAATCCTACTGATGCAGTGATATCTGCACCTAAAACTACTAAATTTGAATATTTTTCACCTGCTTCTAATACTCCTTCGCCGAAACCGACTTTGCCAGCTTTCTTTTCCATTTTTTACTAATTTAAAATAATTTTACGTAAATTTTATAAAATTTTTTTCTACATCAAGGTAGATTTGATCAATATTTTTCTGAATGTCGATTGTATAATAAATAGAACTAATCACTTTGCAAAAATATTCAGGATTATCCATTGTTTTGCCTATTCTTTCCTTTAAATATTTTGGTAAAACTTGATAACCACCAATATAATAATTCCATACTTCTGATTCTACATTAGAGAAATATTTATCTTTATTTATATAGATTTTTTTATTTATTTCATCATAGACAATTTTTTCTATTTTGTCTGAAGTAGATTCACCTTCATATTTAGAAATAATCTTATTTAGCATTTGACTTTCTACAAGGTGGAGGGAGGTGAGATTATGTCCAAACTCGCTTATTTTGCTAAAAAGTTTATAATCTTTAGTAAATGGTATTCTCGGGAAATCAATTGTAAGAAAATCAACATATTTTTTACGATAAATATTGCTATAAAGAATAGCATAAATATAGTAAAGAATTTCTTCTGGTGAGATGTTTTTTTTGTAGGTTTTGTTTAATTTATCATAAAGTTTCTGGTCAATATTTGGTTTTTTAGCACTATATTCTGCTTTATTTTCAAATACACTCATGGTTTGGTAGAAAGGTCTATTTCTTTTTTTATTCTGTTCTGAATCTGTATATAAGTAAAGTGGGAAAAGATAATTTATATCAAGTGATGAAATAGCTGTAGAACCTGATATAATTTTATTAGTAATAAAAGCAAAATCCCAATTGCCAGACTTTCTAGAACGTCTTATTGTTATCAAACCTAGATTGTCTTTTAGCATATGGCGCATTACTTCTGGTCTACCCCAATCAATTACCAATGGAGTATAATAAATTTCTCTTATATCAAAAGGCCTATAAAGTATTTTTTTATAATAAGTATCCCAATTTTCATCATTCTGTAATTTTCTTCTGGCTTCACTCAATTTCCAACCACGTGTATCTTTCAATTTAAATACATTGCGAATCATTTCATCATTGAAAGATTTATTCCTAAATTTAATAATCCTATTACGTAAAGATTGTTTATCAAAATCTATAGCAAAACTATCTCTAGCTGTCACAATACCAGTAACATTTATTGGAAATATTTCATTTACTTTCATCCAATCTAAATAATAAGCAATGTCTTTTACATTTCTTGGAATGAAAAAATACCACGGTGTAGCTGGCTCTAATTCTACATAATCTTTTACATTGAAATCATTGTTTTTCAACCAATTATATTTTTCTTCCCTTAACCCCCAAAGATCTTTATGATAAACTTTGCAACCTTTTTTATTTTCTTGTTTCACAAAAATGCTAATGGCAACGCCTTGACGTATATCAAAAATATTTTCATCTTTACTACCATCAGGAGCTTTTTCTTTTTTTAAACTATTGCCATGCAAATCAATTATATAAATTTCATTAAAAGTATTCATTAGACTTTGACGCATACCTCTAAAAGTAGGATTATTTAGATAGCTGTGATTAGTGATCATGCCAACAATACCCCTGCCAGCTTTGTGAATCTTCCATTGAGCAAAACGTAAAAACTTGACATAATCGTCCTGCAACCATAACTTTTTTTCACCAAGTGACTTATCATCTACTTTATAATAACTCTGTGCTCCGTCTTTATCAGTTTTCAATAATTCATCAGTCCATTCAGTCATATTAGCTGATATACCAGAGTATGGCGGATTTCCAAGTATTACCAATATTGGATCTTGCTTTACTTTAGCAGCACTATGACTTTCTTCGCTCAGAGAACTCAAGCCAGGAATAGATATTTGGGCTAAATCTTCCATTTCGAGGGTGTTTGTAAGGTATAATTTGAAACGCTCATCATCAGCCAATTTATAACCAAGTTCTTCTAAAAGAAAACTCATTTTTATATGGCCGATAGCATAGGGTGCCATCATAAGTTCAAAAGCAAAATAATTCTCCAGAATATGTGTTTTTATAAAATTATTTTTACCTCCGCTACCATATTTATCAGTATATTCTTTAACTGCTAATTTAACAGCTGCTGCTGGGAAGGTTAGAGTGCCA
>JAHDSP010000156.1 GCA_018432645.1 Bacteroidales bacterium
ACATTATTCAACAATTAACTAATGGTGGTAATATTAATTGTATTTATGCTGGTAACTCTTATACTCTGGATATGAAAATTTATAATAATAAAATACAGAATATAAGTACTACTAGTGGTATTATTAATGGCATTTATTCAGAAGCAAATACTACTGGTGCTATTGTTAATATATATAATGATACCATCACAGGTTTAAACTCTATAGGTAGTGTTTATGGGATTCAAATATACGATGGAATTACCACTAATGTGTATAATAATTTATTATATGATTTGAATTCGAGTGGTACTACTGGTACTGTTTATGGTATTTATGCTTATGGTGGCACTACTAATAACATATATAATAATTTCATATCAGAGTTATATGCACCTTCATCTAGTGGTACTAATCAAATAATTGGTATAAATTTATATAATGGTACTACGCAAAATGTTTATTATAACACTATATATTTAGATGCAGCATCTAGTGGTACCGATTTTGGTACATCTGGTATTTATGCTTATACATCACCTACTACTATTAAATTACAAAATAATATAGTAGTGAATAATAGCACACCTGCAGGTACTGGTTTAACAGTTGCTTTGCGTCGTGCATCTACTTCATTGACACAATATGATAATAGTAGTAATAATAATCTATTCTATGCTGGTACTCCTGGTGCATCTAATCTGATTTATTACGATGGTACTGATTCATATGAGACTTTAAGTGATTTCCAAACTTTAGTAGCACCACGAGAGAGTGCATCTATTACTAATATGCCTCCTTTTATAAATACATCTACTGCTCCTTATGACCTCCATATTAATACAACTGTTCCTACTGGAGTAGAGAGTGGTGGCATTGCAGTTGTTGGTATCGATACCGACTATGATGGTGATTTACGTTTTGGAGCTAGTGGTTACACTGGCGCAGGTACAGCTCCAGATATGGGTGCTGATGAGTTTGAGGGTATGCCAAGCTATACTTGTACTACTCCAAATCCTGGTAATACTGTTGCAAGCAACAATCTGGCTTGTTATGGAGAAACTATTAATCTTAGCCTAGAAAATTCTACTCCTGGTACTGGTGTTAGCTATCAATGGAAGGAGTCTACTGATGGATCATTATATACTGATATAGATGGGGCTACTAATAGCACATATAGCTTCGTATTTACTGAATCTAAATATTACCAGTGCGAGGTAACTTGCATAAATGGTCCTGAAACTGTTCCCTCTACTCCTGTATTTATTGATTTTGCTAACAATATATTATCTACTACACCTGATACCTTATGTGGAGCAGGCCAGGCTACATTGTCTGCTACTGCTACCACTGGAGCTGATATAGTATGGTATGATGTACCTACCGGAGGTACCTTACTATATACGGGTTCACCTTTTACTACACCTTTGATATCAGACACTACATCTTATTATGTATCTGCTGAAACTTCGTCCCCAGTTTCTACTACTGTAGGTACAGGCACTAGTACTACTAATTATTTACCATTTAACGGGTATTATAATTATTCTTATGGAGCTATGCTTTATACTGCTGATGAAATAAATATTAGAGGATATATTACAAAAATACAATTCCATGTGGGTAATACTCCATCTAGTTATGAAACTAACGATCAAATAATATATATGGGCGAAGTACCATATACGGAATTTGCTGATAATAATCTAATAGATACTAGCACACTTACTAAGGTGAAGGGGCCATTTTCTTATACTTGGGATGGTGGAGGCTGGAAAGAGTTTGAGCTAGATGTACCATTCGATTATTCTGGTAATAATTCATTATTAATAGTGTGGGTAAATAATGATGGTAGCTGGGCTTCAGGATATCCTTATTTTAGCTATACAACAAAGACAAATACTGGCTTATATAAATATCTAGATGGAAGTTTCCCATCTATACCTGGTACAGGTACAAGAACCGCCGATAGACCTAATATTATTGTAGATGGACAAAAAGTATGTTCTAGTCCACGCGTAGAGGTAGTAGCTATAGTGAATGAATCTTCTCCTATTACTATTACAGATAATAAAACTATTTGTAATAATGCTGTAGATAGCATAGAAGTTTTAACAGGGGCTAGTGCTTATGAGACATTCACATGGTCTCCTGCTACTAACTTATATACTGATGCTGCATGCACTACAC
>JAHDSP010000540.1 GCA_018432645.1 Bacteroidales bacterium
TCATAAACTTCTTTTCTTAGATATATTTCCTTGCCATTTTCGCTAAATTGTTTATCTACTAAAACAAAATTACTATCATTTCGAGGGTCTATTTTACCCAATAAATATTTCTCTTCCATTTGTCCATTTACATTTATAATTATTAAAAATAAATAAAATAAAAATAATAATTTTTTAATTATTTTCATATTTTTAGCATATATAAAGCAGTTTTTACGATATTTTCAGAAGTAAATCCAAAATATTTCATTAATTGAGATGGTTTAGCACTCTCGCCAAATCTATCATCCATAGCTATAGGACTGATAGGTACTGGATAATATTCAGAGCACACCTCTGATACTGCAGAGTATAATCCACCGAATTTTTGATGTTCTTCAGCAGTAACTATTAATTTACATTGTTTTGCAATATAACTTATTGTCTCTATATCTATGGGTTTTATAGTATGAACATTTACTACTGCAGCCTCAATTTTATAATTTTTATATAAAAAATTAGCTGCTTTCAAACTTTCCCACACTAAAGATCCTGTAGCGATAATTGCAATATCACTGCCATTTATCAGTACTTGAGCTCTGCCGATTTGAGGAATTAAATTTTTAATTGAAAAATTAGGCATAGGTTCTCTACCAAATCTAATGTATACTGGGCCATTTACTTGTTCTATAGCAGCTAAAAGCAAATTTTTTACTTGATTAGCATCGCAAGGAGACAGTACAGTCATATTGGGTAGTGATCTCATGACAGCTATATCTTCTAATGCTTGATGAGTAGCTCCATCTGGTCCTACACTTATGCCAGCATGTGCGCCACCGATTATAACTTTTGCATTATTATAACAAATGGATGTTCTCACTTGATCTGCACATCTAAAAGCAGCAAAAACACCATAGGTACTAAACACAGGAATTAATCCCGAGAGAGCCATTCCTGCAGCAGTAGCTGCTATATTTTGCTCTGCAATACCAAAACTATAAAACCTATCAGGATATTTTGATTTAAACAAATCTAAGCCAACTGATGCAGTGATATCTGCTCCTAAAACGACTAAATTTGGATATTTTTCCCCAGCTTCTAATACTCCTTCGCCGAAACCAATTTTGCCAGCTTTCTTTTCCATCTTTTTTACTAATTTAAAATAATTTTACGTAAATTTTATAAAATCTTTTTCTACATCAAGGTAGATTTGATCAATATTTTTCTGAATGTCGATAGTATAATAAATAGAACTAATCACTTTGCAAAAATATTCAGGATTATCCATTGTTCTGCCTATTCTTTCCTTTAAATATTTTGGTAAAACTTGATAACCACCAATATAATAATTCCATACTTCTGATTCTACATTAGAGAAATATTTATCTTTATTAATATAAATTTTTTTATTTATTTCATCATAGACAATTTTTTCTATTTTGTCTGAAGTAGATTCACCTTCATATTTAGAAATAATCTTATCTAGCATTTGACTTTCAACAAGGTGGAGATCAATAAGATTATGACCAAACTCGCTCATTTTGCTAAAAAATTTATAATCTTTAGTAAATGGTATTCTTGGGAAATCAATTGTAAGAAAATCAATATATTTTTTACGATAAATATTGCTATAAAGAATTGCATAAATATAATAGAGAATTTCTTCTGGTGAAATAAGCTTTTTGTATGTTTTGTTTAATATATCATAGAGTTTTTGGTCAATATTTGGTTTTTTAGCACTATATTCTGCTTTATTTTCAAATACCATCATAGTTTGGTAGAATGGTCTATTTCTTTTTTTATTCTGTTCAGAATCTGTATATAAGTAAAGTGGGAAAAGATATGCAATGCCTTTATTACTCAATGTTATTCTGCTTTCAATAATATTTTTACTAATAAAACAATGATTAAAAGATGTCTCAGCTACTTGCCTTGTTGTTATTAGTCCTAAATTACTACCTTTTAGCATGTGTTGCATTAAACTATATCGTGTTCTATAAACTATAACATCATTGTAGTAAATATAACGTATATCAAATGGTCTATATAATATTTTTTTATAAAAATCTGAATAATCATTTTCTTCTCTAATTTTTTCTCTCTGTTTTGATAATTTCCAACTATAGTTATCATTTACATTATATAATTGTCTAATTGTATCATCATCGATATTCTTGTTTTTAAACATCTTTATTTTACTTTCCAATTTTTCTTTTGAGAAATCAATAGCTAATTTATCGTTAGCAGTAATAACTCCAGTTCCATTCTCAGTAAATATTTTATTTACTTTCATCCAATCTAAATAATAAGCAATATCTTTTACATTTCTTGGAATGAAAAAATACCACGGTGTAGTTGGCTCTAATTCTACATAATCTTTTACATTGAAATCATTGTTTTTCAACCAATTATATTTTTCTTCCCTTAACCCCCAAAGATCTTTATGATAAACTTTGCAACCCTTTTTATTTTTTTGTTTCACAAAAATGCCAATGGCAACGCCTTGACGTATATCAAAAATATTTTCATCTTTACTACCATCAGGAGCTTTTTCTTTTTTTAAAATATTTCCATGTAAATCAATTATATAAATTTCATTAAAAGTATTCATTAGACTTTGACGCATACCTCTAAAAGTAGGATTATTTAGATAGCTGTGATTAGTAATCATGCCAACAATACCCCTGCCAGCTTTGTGAATCTTCCATTGAGCAAAACGTAAAAACTTAACATAATCGTCCTGAAGCCACTTAGGATTTTTTTCACCTAATGGCATATCATCTACTTTATAATAACTTTGTGCTCCATCTTTATCAGTTTTCAATAATTCATCAGTCCATTCAGTCATATTAGCTGATATACCAGAGTATGGAGGATTTCCAAGTATTACCAATATTGGATCTTGCTTTACTTTAGCAGCACTATGACTTTCTTCGCTCAGAGAACTCAAGCCAGGAATAGATATTTGAGCTAAATCTTCCATTTCGAGAGTGTTTGTGAGGTATAATTTGAAACGCTCATCATCAGCCAATTTATAACCAAGTTCTTCTAAAAGGAAACTCATTTTGATATGGCCGATAGCATATGGTGCCATCATAAGTTCAAAAGCAAAATAATTCTCCAGAATATGTGTTTTTATAAAATTATTTTTACCTCCGCTACCATATTTATCAGTATATTCTTTAACTGCTAATTTAACAGCTGCTGCTGGGAAGGTTAGAGTGCCA
>JAHDSP010000192.1 GCA_018432645.1 Bacteroidales bacterium
AAGAGGTTTGAAACCTGTTCAAGCTGGTGTAGTTCTTAGTTTTCAACCACTAATGATGGCTTTATTTTCTGCATTTTTTGGCCATTTATCAGATAAACATAATCCAGGTAAAATAGCTTCGTATGGCATGGCTATTATATCAGGAGCTTTACTCTTAATTGGATTACTCATTAATGAAACTATTCCAATTTTTATTTTAGCAATTCTTTTAGCTATACTTGGGTTTGGCTTTGCACTGTTCTCATCTCCTAATACTAATGCAGTGATGAGCTCTATTAATAAAAATGCTTATGGATTCGCATCTTCGTTTTTAGCCTTCAGTAGGCTTTTTGGACAATTTATCTCTATGGCTTTGGCCTCTAGCTTGATATTACTTGTGAATACTAGAAATATGCAAATCCTTCATTTTAGTTCAATAGTTTTATCTACTAAAATAATTTTCATTATTTTTGCTATTCTGAGTGCTTATGGTGTTCATCTTTCTCTACAAAGAATTAAAAAAAATTAATTACTTTTTGTTTATCACTGATTTTTATCATTTACTATGTTTTATTTTTTAATTGATGTTAATTTTGTAAAAACAAAATATAAAATTATGAAAAAATTAATTGTTATCATTACAATACTATTATCTAGTAAATTAATAGGACAAAATTTCGAATTCAAGCCATTACCTTATACATATGATGCATTAGAGCCATTTATTGATGCTAAAACTATGGAAATACACTATTCTAAACACCATAAAACATATTATGAAAATTTTATTAATAGTATAAAAGGTACTAAAGCTGAAAATATGAGCATCGAAGAAATATTTTCTAATGTAGAGATGCTGCCTACAGCAGTTAGAAATAATGGTGGTGGCTATTGGAATCATCAATTTTTTTGGAATATAATGGCTCCTCAAGGTAAACCACTAACAGATAAAAAACTTAAAAATGCTATCAATAAATCTTTTGGTTCTTTAGATAGCTTTAAAGAACAATTTAAAAAATCTGCACTTAGTCTATTTGGTAGTGGATGGACCTGGTTAATAGTCGATGAAAACAAAAATTTACAAATTATCAATACACCTAATCAAGATAATCCTTTGATGTCTATCGCTCCAACCAAGGGTATACCTATCTTAGCTATCGATATATGGGAACATGCATATTATCTAAAATATCAAAATAGACGTTCTGAATATATTGATAATTGGTTTCAAGTAATTAATTGGGAAGAAGTTGCAAAATTGTACCATCAAGCCATTGATAAACAAAAATAATTTTTTTGTAGTTCATCTTTTAAAAGCTATATTACAAACTTGTTAATTTATTAATTGAATATAATTAATTAGCAGAAATTAATATTTTGTGAGTAGTTATAGTAGAGTTGATGCTCATTTTATTAATTTTATTTAACAAATGAATTAATTTTCTCTTTAATATCTAAATAATCTTTTTCATTTTTTATAAAATCTATGCCATTAATATCTAGGTAGACAATAGGCAACTCTGGATGAGAAGAGAAAAATTGTAAATAACTATTTTGAATATTTTCTAAATATTCAGCAGTGATGCTTTTTTCATATGATCTA
>JAHDSP010000059.1 GCA_018432645.1 Bacteroidales bacterium
AAAGTATTTGGCGAATAAAATTATAGAAGACACGGGGAGGTTGTTGAATTTGGCGGCGTCAGATAGGCGGGCGTGGGAGCGGTATAGTGATCTGATGTCAAAAACATATTTATTCTATAACATTTAGATTTTATTCAATTTCTTAAAACTTTCTCTTATCTTTGTTAAAATTTTTTATGAATTCTATAATTTCTCTTAACAATATTCAAAAGACTTATTTCATCGGTCAAGTCGTTGTTAATGCCTTGCAAGGTATTAATTTGAAAATTAATAAAAATGAATTTGTAGTTATTATGGGGGCTTCTGGGTCGGGGAAAACTACTTTAATGAATATTATTGGTTGTCTTGATACTCCTACTAGTGGAGAGTATTACCTTAATAATCAATTAGTTAGTGGGCTAAGTGATGATGAACTAGCTGGTATCAGAAATAAAGAAGTAGGCTTTGTTTTTCAAACGTTTTATTTACTTCCTCGCTATAATGCATTAGAAAATGTAATGTTGCCACTAATTTATGCGGGCGTTAATAAAAATGAACGTATGGCTCGTGCAGAAGCGATGCTAGAATTAGTAGGTCTGAAAGATAGAATGCATCATAAACCTAATGAAATGTCTGGGGGACAAAGACAACGTGTGGCTATCGCTAGAGCTCTTATTAATAATCCTTCTATTATTTTAGCTGATGAACCTACTGGTAATCTCGATAGTAGGTCATCTTATGAGATTATGCTTCTACTAGAAAAACTTCACAATGAAGGGAATACTATTGTCCTTGTTACTCATGAGCCTGATATTGCTCTTTTTGGCCATAGAATAGTCAAGCTGAGAGATGGCAAAATTATTTCTGACGAAATTAATCACAAGGTTTCTTTAGCAGAAAATTTCCTGAAAAATTATCAAGATATATGAAAAATGCTAAAAAAATATATACGAAAAATGGTGATAAAGGCTATACTCACTTGTTATCTGGAGAAAATGTACCTAAATATGATCCTCGTGTAGAAGCCTATGGCACTCTAGATGAGGCATGTTCCTTTATTGGATATTTTTATGAAATAATTGATTTACCTGATATTCGTAATGATTTATTTACTATTATTAATGATATTTTTATCATAGAATCTCATTTAGCTAATAAATCAATGTCTTCTGATAAATTACCAGTCTTTTCTTATGACAGAGTTGTTTTTTTAGAAAATAAAATTGACCAATATTCTAGTGAGCTGAGTGAATTAACTAATTTCATCTTACCAGTTGGTGATCCTGATATGTCATTTTGTCATATTATTAGAACTATTGTTAGGCGAGCAGAAAGAAAAATTTGTGAATTGGCCGAAAATGAATCTATTTCTAATTATGATTTAATAATGGCTTATATTAATAGATTA
>JAHDSP010000243.1 GCA_018432645.1 Bacteroidales bacterium
AAGAGGTTTGAAACCTGTTCAAGCTGGTGTAGTTCTTAGTTTTCAACCACTAATGATGGCTTTATTTTCTGCATTTTTTGGCCATTTATCAGATAAACATAATCCAGGTAAAATAGCTTCGTATGGCATGGCTATTATATCTGGAGCATTACTTTTAATTGGATTATTAATTAATGAAACAATTCCAATTTTTATCTTAGCAATTCTTTTAGCTATACTTGGGTTTGGCTTTGCACTGTTCTCATCTCCCAATACCAATGCAGTGATGAGCTCTGTCAATAAAAATGCTTATGGATTCGCATCTGCATTTTTAGCTTTTAGTAGGCTTTTTGGACAATTTATTTCTATGGCTTTAGCTTCTAGTTTGATTTTACTGGTGAATACTAGAAATATGGAAATCTTGCATTTTAGTTCATTATTATTATCTACTAAAATGATTTTCATTATTTTTGCTATTTTGAGTGCTTATGGTGTTCATCTTTCTCTACAAAGAATTAAGAAAAATTAGGTTCTATAACGTTTATTGTGGGTAAATTATTTTACCACAAAGGGCACCAATTATAAATTAAAGTTGATTAGTTGATAAGTGATTAGTTGATAAGTTGAAGAATTTTAGTAAGATATTAGTTATAAATTAATCCACAAATGCACACAAATTAGCACAAATAAGAAATTTACCCCGTGAGATATAGAGTAAAAGATACATTAAAAATAGAATACTAGTTATCTCACGGGGTAAATCCCAAAATCTTTTAATCCCACAAATCCCAGTTCAGACAATTTAATTCCATCTTTCTCTGTGTTCTTTGTGCCTTCTTTGAGAACTTTGTGGTTAATATTCATTTTTATAAAATTACTCTTTTTTAATCTTTGCCCATATAAAACGTTATGGAACCAAAAATTATCTACATTTTTGTTTATCATTGATATTTATCATTTGCCATGTTTTATATTTTATTTCATGTTAATTTTGTAATAACAAAAATAAAAAAATTATGAAAAAAATAATTGTGATTATTTCAATACTATTATCTAGTAGATTAATAGGGCAAAATTTCGAATTCAAACCATTACCCTATGCATATGATGCACTAGAGCCATTTATTGATGCTAAAACAATGGAAACACACTATTCTAAACATCATAAAACATATTATGAAAATTTTATTAATAGTATAAAAGGTACTAAAGCCGAAAATATGAGTATCGAAGAAATATTTTCTAATATAGAGTCTCTACCTACAGCAGTTAGAAATAATAGTGGCGGATATTGGAATCATCAATTTTTTTGGAATATAATGACTCCTCAAGGTACACCACTAACAGATAAAAAACTTAAAAATGCTATTAATAAATCTTTTGGTTCTTTCGATAATTTTAAAGAACAATTTAAAAAATCTGCACTTAGTTTATTTGGTAGTGGATGGACCTGGTTAATAGTTGATGAAAACAAAAATTTACAAATAATCAATACACCTAATCAAGATAATCCTTTGATGTCTACTGCACCAACAAAGGGTATTGCTATCCTAGCTATTGATATATGGGAACATGCATACTATCTGAAATATCAAAATAGACGTTCAGAATATATTGATAATTGGTTTCAAGTAATTAATTGGGAAGAAGTAGCAAAATTATACCATCAACCCCTAAATAAACAAAAATAATTTGGTTCTATAACGTTTATTGTGGATAAATTATTAAGGGTTATAATTGCCCAATTGTTTTTATTAATCCACAAATGCACACAAATAAGCACAAATAAAAAATCAAGTTTGATAAGTTTAACAAGATATTAGTTGTAAATTAATTCACAAATACACTCAAAAAGATAAATCATCAGTGTTAATTTGTGTAAATCTGTGGATGAAATTATAGAAATTGCGGGTTGTTATTTATTATCCACAAATGCACACAAATGAACTCAAATAAAAATTTTATAATTAAAAAATAATCCTTTTATATTGGAGTTTAGGCAATCCAAACTTTATTAACAGTCCTATTTTTGATTCTGTGGCTTTTAAATAATTTATTACCTGTCCAATTTCTGCATTTGTTATACCGCTGGATGCTTTCAACTCTACAATAATTTTATTATAACAGAAAAAATCAGCATAATATTTTTTGTTAAGTTGTATTCCTTTATAGTAAATATTCATTTCTTGTTCTCTCTCATAAGGGATATTGTTTCTGATAAATGTAATTTCTAAAGCTTCCTGATATACTGCTTCTAAAAAACCATAGCCGAGTTCACTGTGTACAACCATAGCACATCCAATGATGTTATAACATTCTTCTTTAAATAGATATTTTTCTTCAGACATGTTTTTTTATTTATCAACAAATGTACACAAATATACTCAAATATATCTAAATCATTAGTGTTAATTTGTGTAAATCTGTGGATTAAATTATATACATTGCGGGTTGATATTTATTTGTACACAAATGCACACAAATGATCATAAATTATAAATTAATTTTGAGAAATTTAGAAGTTTAGGAATAATGAGCACTAAGTGATAGATTAAAGTTTTTATAAGCTAATTATCGAAAAAACTAAACTTTACCCACTCAAAACGATATAGAACCAATAATTTTTTTGCAGCTTATCTTTTAAAAAATTATTTTACAAATTTGTTAATTCATTAATTTAATACAATGAATTAACAGAGATTGATGTCTTGTGAGTAAATATAGATGTAATTAGGTGATACTCTTTTTATCAATTTTATTTAATAAAATAGGTTCTATAACGTTTATTGAGTGTTAATTATTTTACCACAAAGGACACCATGATATTACACAAAGTTCACAAAGTGCCATTTATATCCCTTTTAATTCCATCTTTTAGTAAATAAATTCACTTTCATTTTTTCTCTGTGTTCTTTGTGCCTTCTTTGAGAACTTTGTGGTTAATATTTAACAGTACAATATTAGAAAATTTCATTTTTAAAAAATTACTTTTTTTTAATCTTTACCCATACAAAACGTTATAGAACCATAAATGAATTGATTTTCTCCTTAATATCTAAATATTCTTTTTCATTTTTTATAAAATCTATGCCATTAATATCTAGGTAGACAATAGGCAACTCTGGATGAGAAGAGAAAAATTGTAAATAACTATTTTGAATATTTTCTAAATATTCAGCAGTGATGCTTTTTTCATATGATCTA
>JAHDSP010000491.1 GCA_018432645.1 Bacteroidales bacterium
ATTAACATCACTAGAGAAATCATAGGAATTAAGAAAACGAAATAGATAATTTAATGTCGATAGTTTACCTGTCAGTGGTCTACCATGATTATCTTTTAGTACAGTATATTTGTATAAAGGCAATTCTAATCTATCTTTTAGATTGTCGATGGTGATATAATGATTTTCGTAATCAGTAAGTTCGAAAAGTGAACTATTAAGATATGGTATGTTTTTATATTTTTCTTGTACATCTTGAGATCTATTTTTTTCAGGTAAAGCCAGAACCTCAAAAAATAACTCATTCAGATCATCAAATCCCTTGATTTTATCAATATTCATAAATGAATAATCTAATTTGTTATCATTATGAAATTTAATCAATTGTCCTTCTAAAAGTTTGAGAAAAAGGATTCTATTTAGCCAAGTGATACATAGCTCTAGTGCAATCTCAAAGATAGACTCCTCATCATTAAAATTTTTATTTATTTTTAGCTGATTAATAATATTTTCTATTAGAGAAGCACTCTGTCTATCAGCTGGAGCAACTCTATTGATTATATATCTACCTTCATTTTTTTCTTCTAATCCTAGAATATACAAGAGCTCATTATAGAATTCAGTATTCAGAGTATTACTGTCATTGGCAAAAAGCAACTTGAGCAAATGCTGAGGAGATAAAAGCTTGTATAGTTTTATGATCTCATCATCGTTATTTGTGTTTATAGCATTTATATTGAAATGTACTGCTTCTATCTGATCATTAGACAGATTTATGTGGTTTTCTATAATCTGATAAGCCATTTGTACATTATTATTAACAGTAATATTATTATGCCAATTTTTGTAATTTTTAAGAAATGTTTGATTTTGATAAAATAATTTATCAATTTCTCTAGCATCAAAAATGAACCATTCTACACCATTAGTAGCTATTAGATGTTTGATAGTGATATTACCTTTTAGTCTCTCCTGCATATAATAATGCACTAGCTCCCACATTGCTTTTTTGTTGAGATTGCCTGTAGATATCATTTCAGCAGTGTTTTGTGGAGTTTTGAGTTCGAGTATCACCTCTACATTATTTCTTGAATTTTCTTTATTTAGAATTGCTAAATCTATATTGCCGTGGATATCTATTTGATCATTATGATAGAAGGTGCTTGTTAGAAAATCTCTAATTTTTAGCTTTAATGATTCCTCTCTTTGTTGATTATCATTCGCTAGTTGATTAACATTATTAATAAAATTAATTAATGATTTTTTGAAATTATCAATTTGAGATTGAGCGATACTTTGATTGTAATATCCTATATTTTGTTTTTTTAGTTTATAATCTATTGATAAAAATATAGGTTGTAGCATAATTGAATTTTTTTTACAAATTTATAATGATTTTTCCATAATATTTTATATTTTTGCATTTGAAAATCAATGAATTTTGTTTTAAATTTCTTATTGATCACAAAATTTTTTGAAATAATAAAAAATCATATAACGAAATTAGAAAAAAACAAAAATATATGGAAAAGAGTAAATATTTGAATTTGGTATCATTATATACAAAAGTAGATAATGATATAACGACAATAGAAGGGAAAAATAATGCACGTGATAAACTAACTATTTTGGATTTAAATAGCTTTAATGATCTAATTTGTATTGACAAGAATGGTTTTGAAGGATGTAAAAATTTAATAAATGTTATTTTACCATTAAATATTGAAAAAATTTTAGATTATGCCTTTAATGATTGTTCCATTCAATATGTCAATTTATCTTTATTAAAAGAATTATCCATTATATCTAAATATGCATTTGCAAATAATAAAATTAAATTACTAGATTTATCTAATTGTAAAAAACTAACAAAAATAGATGAGGGAGCATTTGCAAATAATGAAATAAAAAAATTAAAACTGCCAGATTCATTAAAAGAAATAAATTCTTATGCATTTATATGTAATAATTTAGAAAATGTTGATTTATCTAATTGTAAAAAAATAACAAAAATAGATGAGGGAGCATTTGCAAATAATGGAATAAAAATTTTAAAACTGCCAGATTCATTAAAAGAAATAAATTCTTATGCATTCATATGTAATAATTTAGAAAATGTTGATTTATCTAATTGTAAAAAACTAACAAAAATTGGAGATGGAGCATTCGCTATTAATTATATTAACTATGAATATGATAAAGAAAGAAATGCATATATAAAAATTTTAAATACTATAAAGGGAATAAAATTTTTGAAACTACCAGATTCATTAGAAGAAATAGGATTATCTACATTTGAAGATAATAAAATAGAAGACTTAGATATATCTAATTGTAAAAATCTTAAAATAATTAATGATAGTAGTTTTTATAAAAATAAAATAAAAAATTTAAAATTACCAAATTCAATAGAAAAAATTGGTATATGTTCTTTTAAAGATAATAAAATTGTAAATTTAGATTTATCTAATTGTAATAGTTTAAGAAATATAGCCCTTAATGCATTCCTACATAATCAACTACACGAAATAAAAATCCTAGAAAATATAAAAATTGTATATGATAATAATCAATTAGATGACCAATGGAATAAATTTGTTGATTTTTACAATAATAATGGGAAAAAGGCAGGAGATTATAAACTAATAAATAATCAATGGCAATATTTTAAATTCCAATAAAATTAAAATTTAGATAAAAATTACATATTTAAAAATGCTAATAAATACTAAATTTAACTATTATTGTTATTTTTATATTTCTCTTGTATTTTTTGTTTATTAAATTCTGGATATAATCTTGAAGATTCTCTACTTTCATCGAATTTATTTAATCTTTCGCCTATTAATGGTGTACCAAATTGCTTTCCTATAGCAAATTCAGCATAAGCTGCAATTTTGATACCATAGTCATCTTCTTCATGAAAAGGCCATTCCAATAAATTGCTCTTTATTTCACCAAAAACGAAATTCATATCATCTATAGTTGCTTCAGCAGGTGAAGGTATTGCATTTAATAAATCTAAAGATGCAATTAAGTATTTATTCGATAAATGTTTATATTTTATCCTTATCTCACCATATTTTTTAAACCAATTATAGATACGTTCATAGCACTCTTGTACTGTCATATCACTTGGCACTTTTTCTAAATCTCCTAATACTAATCCCATATTTTTAAACCTCCTATTATTTTTATATTATTAAAAAATGAAAAACATAAATACTATTTTACTACAAAGATAAAAGAATTTTTTTAATCTAATTCCCATCCATCATCTATAAGACTTTCCATGTTATCATACTCTTTTATTATTTCACTTCCTTCATTAGAAACTAATACAGTTGAATCACATGATGACCAATCACGTGCCCTTATTACATATTTGTAATTCATGATATCTTCATAAGAAATGTATGCCGTTAAATTTGCAAATTTCCCTATACAATATTTAGGATTATTTTTAAATATAGGAGGGTATAAAGCCTTTTCGTAAATTTCTTTCAGATTATTTAATTGATATTCTTTATCTTCTTTTTCTTTAGCTTCATCTTTGGGCCTTTGCTGTATCTCATCCAATATCTTCTGATGTAGTACGAATTGAATCTGAGACATTAGTTGCTGCAACTCTTGCCATGACAACTTCTCAATTTGTTCCATTATTTGACTTAATCTATCCATTTTTTTATGTTTTTAATGATTTTTTTACAAAATTAATTATATTTTTCATATATATAATAAAAAATCATAAAGACAAAATATTATATACAAAAATATTATTTATTGTTATCAAGGTAAAATTTATTATATAGCGTATCTAAAATAGTATTATAATCTCCATTAACCGATGGAAAGCATACAACTGCATATGGATTAAATAATGATCCAACTCCATTTTTTACTTCAATTGGAACTCTTAAATTAGCATCTTCATTTTTTTGTGGATTAAATGCTATTTCAAATTTATGATGAGAATCAAATGGATGATTAATTTTTAGAAAATTTCTAGGCTTATTAACATTTGAATTTGCAATAGTATTTGTTATATCATCTGTTATATCATCTATATTACTACTAATTGCAGGAATAGATGGCATTTTTTTTACAGGATATTCTTCATCATCTGGCATAATTTATATGTTTATTTTAAAATACATCTTCTTGCCTTTCCATTTTATCTTTGGTTTCTTGATCTATCTCTGACATAATTTTTTCTAAATCAATGTTTTCTATAACATTTGTTATTTCTTCTAATAATCCACCATCACCAGTATTATATTTTAAATTAAAGTTAAGCATGTCTATTATATCATTTACTTCGACTTCAATTAATTCTTCTTGCCCATTGCTTTTGTAGTGCCTAGTTCCAACTTTAACTGCACTTTTATCCCATTGCTTCCCATCTGCATTAGATTCATTTTTATATTTTAGGTCTTCTTCAGCTTGTTCTGGACATGAATATGGGCCGCCGATTGCGGTATAATCAAATATAGGATCATCATTTCCATATAGCATAAATTCCGGTTCCCAGTTTGGGTCATCCCAACGTTCACTACTTTCATCTCTTTTATTAGTTAGTAAAAGATAATATGGCTTTATAAGAAGTTTTTTATCGGCTGTCACATGAGGAATTACTGTTAGGTGTAATTCTTTCTGTTTACTAGCTAAAAACCCACTTATTGCCACGATGTCTCCAATTGCCATGTTGCTATCAGCTCTTGGAATAATTGTTTGTTCATTTAAACTTTCGTTTAATTTTTCTACAAATTCATTGTAGTTACTAATTTTAAAATTTTTATTTTTTTTGTTTATCATACTAGTTAGGTTTTTCAGGTTTTGCCCCGTTTTTTTTAATGGTTTCTGAACTCCATTTTGCTGCAAATTTAATGATATTTTTAGATAATCAAAATATTTTTACAA
>JAHDSP010000033.1 GCA_018432645.1 Bacteroidales bacterium
CAGTGGTACAGCAACAATAGCACAATTACCTGAAATACGCGTGGCTGCCAAAACTGGTACTGCCCAGGATCCACCTAGAAAAAGTCATAGTGTTTTTATAGCTTTCGGTCCAGTAGATAATCCTAAAATAGCAATAGCTGTTTTAGTAGAAAATGCAGGGTGGGGAGCATCATATGGAGGACCTATTGCTAGCTTAATGATGGAGAATTACTTGACAGACACTATTAAACGTATTGACTTAGAAAATAGAATGAAAGCAGCTGATTTTTTAATTAAATAATTGTATAAAAAATAACAAAATGAAATAATTAAAATTAGGTATGAAAATATTAATAATCTAAAGTGCTTAAATAATGCCAAAATATGCAACAAAATAATAATAAAAGATTCCCTCCAGATATAATTATTATTTCAATATATATGATTCTTTCCATTATAGGATTGATAAGCATTTATTCTGCATCATATCAAGAAGGTATAAATTTTTTTAGTTTATCTTTTAAATACATGCATGTAAAACAATTTGTTTGGATATTAACCGGATTATTGTTATTTGTATTAATTATATATACTAATCCACATTTGTTTTCAAATGCTGCCGAGATATTTTATGGAGTAATATTAGTACTATTATTTTTAGTTTTAGTAATTGGAGCCGTAGTAGGTGGCAATAGGGCCTGGCTAGATATAGGTAATGGTATTAGATTGCAACCATCAGAATTTGCTAAATATACAACTGCACTATTAATCTCCAAAATATGGAGTGATCCTGATGCTAAGCGAAACATAAATAAAACTATGAGGAATGTTTTAATAGTAATAGCTATCCCTATGCTTTTGATATTTTTACAAAAAGATATAGGCACAATGCTTATCTTCTTTGCATTTATTTTAGCATTATATCGTGAGGGCTTGCCTTCATATGTCATTTTTATTGGTTTTTGGTTTATATTAGTATTTATTCTATCTTTTTTAATAAAACAATTTGTTTTGTTACTAATCCTAACAGCAATCACATTGATATTTATATTTATTTTCAGGAAAAAACGAAAATTAATTATTAGGTTTGTAGAGATTTACGTAATTAGTATAATATTGATAGTTGGAGTTAATTATTTTTACAATATGCTTATGCCCCATCATCAAGAGAGAATAGAAGTAATGCTAGGGCTAAAAGATGATCCTAAAGGAGCATCATGGAATCTACGACAATCTATGATAGCAATAGGTTCTGGAGGATTAACTGGTAAAGGATTTTTACAAGGTAGCCAAACACAAATGAAATTTGTTCCAGAACAAACAACAGATTTTATTTTTTGTGCAATTGGTGAAGAATGGGGATTTATAGGAGCTTTAGTGGTTTTATCATTATATTTAATTTTATTATTACGAATTCTAAAATTAGCGGAAAGACAAAGATCTATTTTTTCAAGAGTTTATGGATATTCAGTAGCATCACTCTTATTCCTTCATATATTTATAAATATTGGAATGACAGTAGGCTTAATGCCAGTCATAGGAATACCATTGCCATTTATTAGCTATGGAGG
>JAHDSP010000222.1 GCA_018432645.1 Bacteroidales bacterium
AAAAATTTAGCTTATAAAAAGCCTATTAATGAAGTTAAACAAGCGATCATAGACCATTTAACACAATTTTCAGATTTTAAAATAGAATATGTAGAAATCGTAAATGCTGATAATCTAAAAACTATAAATAATTGGAATGAAGGGAAACCGATTATTTTGATTGCTACTTGGCTGGGTGATGTTAGATTAATTGATAATATGGAATTATTTTAATTGTCAGAAACACTGATATTATGGTGACTTAAAATGAGTTATTTAGAAATTTGTGGTTCTGACAGAATGAAATCTATCATTTTACGAATTGCTTGCGAGCGATGACTTATTTTATTTTTTTCTGCTAAATCCATTTCTGCAAAAGTTTTTGTATAACCATCTGGTACAAAAATCGGGTCATAACCGAAGCCATTATTGCCACGCTGATGATCAATGATCTGTCCATTTATTATCCCTTCGAAATAGTATGTTTGATCATTAATGATAAAACAAATCACTGTTCTAAATCTTGCTTTTCTATCCTCTACCCCATTCAATTCATTCAATAATTTAATAATGTGCGGTTCGAAATTTTTTAAACCTACACCTGCATATCTAGCCGAATAAACACCTGGCCTGCCATTCAAAGCTCTTACTTCGAGTCCAGAGTCATCTGCAAAAACAGGTTTTTTATATATTTGATATATTGTATTAGCTTTTATAAAAGCATTTTCATTAAATGTACTACCTGTCTCAGTGATTTCTTCTAAATAGCCTATATCTGTTAAACTTAAAATCTTAATATTATCTCCAATAATATTTTGTATCTCGTGAACTTTACCTTTATTATGTGTAGCAAAAACAAGTTCCATTTTTTTAGCAAAAATAAATAATAATTGAAAAAAATTTTAGAATTTTGTAAAAATTAATTATTATGAAAAAGGTAGTAAATATTATTAGAATATTAATAGGATTAGTTTTTGTATTTTCAGGTTTTGTCAAAGCCGTGGATCCTTGGGGATTTCAGTTTAAATTAGAAGATTATTTTATTGCATTTAATTGGGATATTTTCATGCCATTTGCTCTAGTCCTTGCGATATTAATTCCAGCAGCAGAATTTATAATTGGTTTTGCGTTATTAGTAAATTTGAAACCTAAATATGCTATATGGGGTTCACTAATATTTATGGCATTCTTTTTACCTCTTACTTTATATCTAGCTATTACAAATGCAGTGTCTGATTGCGGATGTTTCGGAGAAGCTATTAAGCTAAGCAATTGGAATACATTTTATAAAAATATTATAATCACCGCAGCGATAATTTTTGTGATATGGCAAAGAAAATATTTAAAATCTTGGCTAAAAAAAACTATGGAATGGATAATAATTGTAATCTCTGGGGTATTTATTTTTGGTGTATCAGCATATGGACTTACATATTTGCCTATAGTTGATTTTTTACCCTACAAAATAGGTGTAGACTTGAAGCCTGATCCTAATCTAAAAGATAAATATTTCGTCATTTACAAAAATAAAAATACTGGTCAATTAGAAGAATATCCGGCTAATCAATATCCATGGGATGATAGTCTATGGATGGCAGAACACGAATTTGTAGATACTAGAATAGAGAAAGCTCAAAAACCAGCATTATTAATTATGACATATGATAGTACAGACTATGATATCACTGATAGTGTGATGCTAAATAAAAAACATACTATGCTCATAGTTAGCTATAATATTGAAAAAATTAATCAAAAAAATTCAGAAAAATTAAAAAATTGGATTAACTTAGCTGACAAATATAATATCAATCCATATTTAGTTACTTCCTCAGATAGCAAATTAGTAGAACAACAATTAAATAATTATAAATTAAAAATACCTTATGCCTTTGCAGATGATATTGCACTAAAGATGCTCATAAGAGCTAATCCAGGTATAGTATTTATGAAAGATGGAGTTATAAAAGCTAAATATACTATTAACCATAAAGCTGATGAGATGAAAGTGAAAAAAGTTCTTAACTAATAATTTCTAATATTCATATTCTTTGACCTGTTACCTATTCACATTTATAAAAACAAGATTCAAATAATTATTAATTTTGCCTAATTTCACTAAAAACTAATTAAAAATCGATGAGTTTTGAGATAAAAACAATTAATGGAAAAGCTAGAGCTGGAATATTAAAATTGCCACATGGAGAGATAGAAACACCAGTATTCATGCCCATAGGGACTGTAGGCTCTGTAAAAGGAATAATGTGGAATGATTTAAAAAATATAATAAAAGCACAAATAATATTAGCAAACACATATCATCTATATTTGAGACCAGGTACAGATATATTATATGAGGCAGGAGGCTTACATAAGTTCATTAACTGGGAAAGACCAATATTAAGTGATAGTGGAGGATACCAAGTGTATTCATTAGCCAATATCAGAAAAATAAACGTAGAAGGCGTGGAATTTCGTTCACATATAGATGGCAGTAAACATTTTTTTACACCAGAGAAAGTAATGGAAATTCAACAATACATTGGTTCAGATATTATGATGGCATTTGATGAATGCACACCACATCCTGCCGATTATCAATATGCTAAAAAATCACTTGACTTGACACAAAAATGGCTAGTAAAATGCATAGAATATTTAGAAACTCACCCAGCAAAATATGATTTTCCACAATATTTATTCCCAATAGTACAAGGTAGCACATACCCTGACCTTAGAGAAAAAGCTGCTAACTTTGTCAGTCAATTTGATACATTAGGTTATGCTATAGGAGGTTTGAGTGTAGGAGAACCAGCAGAGATAATGTATGAAATGATAAAAATAGTGAACAATATTTTACCAGAAAACAAACCAAGATATTTAATGGGTGTAGGAACTCCAGAAAACATACTGCAAGCTGTAGCATTAGGAGTTGATATGTTTGATTGTGTAATACCTACAAGAAATGGCAGAAATGGACAATTATTTACTGCAGATGGAATTATTAATATAAAAAATGAAAAATGGAGACATGATTTTTCTCCCATAGATATTCAAAGTCCATTAGAAATAGATCATACTACAACAAAATCATACTTAAGACATTTATTTCAAGCAGGTGAAATGCTAGGTCCTATGATAGCCTCATATCACAATTTGGCATTTTATATAAGATTGATGCAAGAAATACGTTATCACATTATCAAAGGAGACTATGATAAATATTATCCTACAGCAATAGAAACCTATATGAAAAGATTATGAAAATTAAAAAAATCGATCTTTATATAGCTAAAAAATTTATTAGTACATTTTTATTAACTATTACTTTATTGATATTCATAATTATTGCTTTTGATTTATCAGAAAAAATAGATAAATTCATCGCCAAAGATGCCCCTGTATCACTTATAATCACACAATATTATTTAAACTTTATTCCTTATTTTATCAATTTATTTTCAGCATTATTCATTTTCATATCAGTGATATTTTTTACATCTAAACTAGCAAATAAATCTGAAATAATAGCTATGTATAGCGTGGGAATAGATTTTAAAAGAATACTGAAACCTTATTTAGCAGTTAGTTTTTTATTAGCAATATTTTCATTTTTTTTACAAAATTTTATATTACCACCAGCAAATCAAAAAAGAATTAATTTCGAAAACACATACGTGAAAAGAAATCCCCAAACCAAAGAAGTACAAATACACCTGCAACTTGATAAAAATACTTATTTGTACTTAGCAAATTGGGATGTCAAAGACTATGAAGGTACATTTCTATCAATTGATAAGATTGATTACCAAACTGGAGTGAAACAAAAAATGATGTCTTCATTTATAAAATATGACAATAATACTAATAAATGGCAATTAAACGATGTTGTAATTAGAGAAATCCAAGACAGTACAGAACGATTGCAAAGATATAAAACTATTGATACATTATTACCAATAACACCTAGTGACCTAGCATATGAAACAACACTTTTGGAAACCATGAATTTCAACGAATTGAATAAATATATAAAAAGACAAAAACAAAGAGGAGCAGAAAATATAAATGAATTATTAGTAGAAAGACAAAATAGATATGCGTCACCATTCGCTGCAATAATACTAACAATAATAGCAGTAGCATTATCAATTAATAAAAGACGAGGTGGATTAGGTTTAAACCTAGCTATAGGATTGGCTTTGAGTTTTGGCTATATATTATTTCAACAAATAAGTGTATCATATGGGGTAGCAGGAGTGATACCAACATTTGTAGCAGCATGGTTACCTAATTTTATATATATAATCATAGCAGGTTATTTGCTCTATAGAGAAATATAAAAATCGACCAAAAAAATAAGTGAAATGATAGGAAAATGATGAAAATATTTAAATGTTATAGAATAAATATGTTTTTGACATCAAATCACTATATCGCTCCCAAGCCCGCCTATCCGACGCCGCTAAATTCAACAACCTCCCAGTGTCTTCTATAATTTTATCCGCCAGATATTTCCCCCTCACTACAAACCACATTATGTAGTTTGTCAAGTACTTTGTTGCCACTCCACGAAACTTATAATATATCCAACCAACAAAAGCTGTTATCTTCTTATGAACAGTTGATACACCATATATACCTTGCTTCATCTTGTTTTTGTCAGTTATTTCTTTATGTTTTATGTGCTCAGCATTTACAGTCTTGAAGGCTTTCTTATCGCTACCGCATACCACAGAATCTTTCGATATTCTTGATTTTAGAAAATCTGATATGTGATCAGCTTGTACTCTATCGTCTTCTAATTTTTTGAACAAAATATTCCCACTTCTATCTGTGGCTGCCAATACTGCTACTTTCGTTGGCTTCTTTTTCTTTAACTTTTTTACCTCTTTTTTGTCTCGTTTCTTTTTACCTTTTTCTGAGTAATTCATCAAAAGTTCTTCTAATTCTACTATTCCAAAGAAATTAACATTGTCTTCAAACGATTGCAGAGCACTTAAAATTCTATGTCTCCAAAAGAAACTTGTTTGCAAGCATATTCCTACATTTCTAGCACATTCTCTCAAAGTCATTCCTGCTGACATACATTTGATGTATTCGAGCATTTTATCTCTGTGGTGAATGCCATACATAAAAGTTCCAGTTGTAACTCGGAATTGCCGTCTACAATTTTTACACATGTAGTTTTGCACTCCATTTTGCAAGCCATTTTTAATAACATGACTGCTATTGCAATCTGGACAAAGTATGCCTGTAGACATGGCTTTTTGCTCTTGATAATCGACAATGTCTTTGCCTTCATTTTTAATTTTATTATATAAATTGTCGTAATACTTGCGTGCTTCTTCTTTAGTGAGGGCAAATACATCTATTTCTTCTTCGAAAATTTTATCCATAATTTTTATTTTTTTGCAAATATATGAATTTTTTAATTAAAAACATATATATTTCATAAAAATTTATTTTTATACTTTGGATAGAACCTGTTTTACAGGTTCTATCCATCCCTTTTTAATACTTTCCCCCACTTTTTATCACATTAAAAAAATCCTATCTCTCTAACCCTATTCCATTTAAATTTTTATCTTTGTAAAAATTTTTATTATGAATAGTTATAAGGTAAGTGGCAATATAATTGATATTTTCAGTAATGAAATATATAAAGGTATTATTGAAATTAAAAATGGTAAAATTAAAACCATCATTAAAGATAATGATGTTGATTGTGATAATTATATTTTACCTGGACTAATAGATGCACATGTACATATAGAAAGTTCATTAGTAGCTCCATCGTTTTTCGCCGCTGAAGCTGTGAAACATGGTACTGTAGGTATAGTAGCGGACCCTCATGAGATAGCAAATGTTATGGGCGTGAAAGGTATAGAGTTCATGATTAAAAATGGTAAAACTGTACCATTTAATTTCTTTTTTGCTGCACCTAGTTGTGTACCTGCTACGCCTTTTGAGAGCTCTGGTGCTATCATCAACTCTAATGTAATAAAAAAATTACTAAATAAACGCGAGATTTATGCTTTAGCAGAAATGATGAATTTCCCTGGGGTAATAAATGGAGATGACGAAGTGATGAAAAAAATCAATGCAGCTATTGATAAATCAAAACCTATAGATGGACATGCTCCACTGTTATCTGGAAATGACTTGCAAAAATATGTAAATGCAGGTATATCTACAGATCATGAATGCACAAATATCGATGAAGCTCGTGAAAAATTAAAACTTGGCATGAAAATACTTATACGCGAGGGTTCAGCTGCTAAAGATTTCGATGCTCTCTGGCCACTACTTTTAGACAATCCAGATAAATTGATGTTTTGCACTGATGACCTTCATCCCGATCATTTTATTAAGGGACATATTAATAAAATTGTAAAAAAAGCTATTGCTAATGGTGTAGATCCTATTACTGCGATTAAAGTTGCTAGTTTGAATGCTGTAATACACTATCATCTCCCAGTAGGACTTTTACGTATAAATGATCCAGCTGATATGATAGTCATCGATAATTTTGAAAATTTTAATGTCTTAAAAACTTTTATTAATGGTAAATTAGTGTATGACAATGGGAAGGTGAATTTCGAACCACAAGTAGAAAAAATGGTTAATAATTTTATTATTAATAACGTAACACTAGATGATTTAAAAATAAAGGCTACTACTGATCAAATGCAGATTATAAAAGCTTTTGATGGTTCTTTGCTTACAGAAAAATCAATAACTACCGTTAGTAAAGATATTGATGGATTTGCTATTGCAGATCAAAAGAGAGATATTTTAAAAATTGTTGTTTTAAATAGATATACTAAAGGTTCTAAACCATCAATAGGTTTTATTAATGGATTTAACTTAAAAAATTGTGCTATTGGTTCTTCTGTAGCTCATGATAGTCATAATATTGTGGTTGTAGGTACTGATGATACATTGATACTTCAAACTATTGAATTAATTCAACAAAATAAAGGTGGTATCGCATTTGTTAGTAATGACAAATCATATATTTTACCACTTCCTATTGCTGGCATTATGTCTAATACTGAAGTAAGCAAAGCTGCTGAGAATTATGAAATTTTAAATAATTATGCTGCTGAGCATGGTTGTCATATGCTTAGTCCGTTTATGACTTTAGCTTTCATGTCTTTATTAGTGATTCCTCATTTGAAATTATCAGATTTAGGCTTTTTCGATGTAGATACTTTCAGTTTTACAAATTTATTTGTTTGATTTTGAAAATTTTATAATGAAATATTTGATAAAAATAACTATTATCATACTTTTTTTATTTTTTTCTAATTTTTTAACTGGACAAATTAATTATTTTGAAAATAATTCTATATATCTAGCAGATGCCAAATATAATGGCTATATGAAACTTTTTCCCAATATAGAGATACAGAAAGATACTACGCATAAATGGATTAAAAGAAAATTATTTAAAGAAAATTTTATTTCGATAAATGATTCAATAGCTAAAATTTGTATTAATCCTTTTTTTGACTTATCCATTGGTGTAGACAATAGTCATCAAACGCAAATAAATTTCACTAATACTAGAGGTATTACTTTATTAGCTCAGATAGGTAAAAATTTATATCTCTCTAGTGAATTTTATGAAAATCAAGCTTTTTTGCCTGAATATTATAATCTATTAATTGATTCTGTCAAGTTTTTACCTGGAAATAATTGGGTAAAAGAATATAGAGAAAGAGGGATAGATTATGGACTAGCTATGGGACGTATACAATGGCAGGCGGCAGATTGGATAACGTTAGAAACGGGTTTTAACACAATTAATTTGGGTAATGGATATAGAAACTTGATTCTCAGTTATGATGCTCGCCCTTATCCATATTTACATATGGTATTTAATTATAAGAAAAAGATTTTTTTAGGGAATGTAACTGGCATAGCATATCATAATGGTCAGATAATAGATAACGTTAATGAAAATATTAAAAATATTTTTTCTGTCAATTATCTTACATTTTATCCTTTAGATATATTATCAATTTCACTGATAGATTTAGCGATTTTTCATCCTGCGAATGGATATTTACGCCTCCCTCCTTATACCTTTATTTTTGTTCCAGAAATACGACCTTTTTTATTACAAAATAAACCTTCTTGGTCTTTGCCCGGATGTGCTATAAATATTGAGTTACCAAATAATAAAATTTATTATGAATGCACATTTAATGCTGACGATGTAATATCTAAGAATTTTAAACAAAATTTTGCTTATCAGCTTGGTATTTGTAGCAATATTAATCTATCGGATACTGCATCCTTATTAAATATTAGAGTTGAGTACAATTCTGTAGGTGAGCATGCTATGGATAATAAATATTTGACTACTTATCCAACGCATTTATGCCAACCTCTTGGCATGTGGCAAGGTGAAAATTTTAATGAATTAATCTTGCAATTAAATTTTTTAAATAATAATAATTTATTACAAATCTTCACATCTTATCAAAATATTAAACCAAGTGAAATAAACATTGTTAATAAACTTGGTAATATTAATAGCATCTACACGAGTATTGCATATACATATTTAATAAATAAAATTGCTGGTTTTGGTGCTTTTGTGGAGCTGTCTGATAGAATAGCTTTAAGTAATGATTTTTATGGTAAAAATACTGTTGGCTTTAAGTGTGGTATTAAATATTTATTCAGAGATAAATCACTAAATAGATGGTATTTATGATATTGCTAGTTATATAAATCTATTTAAAGATTATAGAGCCATTTGGCTTTTAATAAAAATGTATTTTTCTAATAATTTTAATCTTTCTAAATTAATTTTTTGAAATAGGCATTTAGACAATAAAGTCTTCTAAATATTTTTGGGCCAATGGAGTAACTTCAAAATTAATTTTCGGTTTGAATTAATACGGCATTTCCCCATGGGAGACTTTTCTTTTGTTACTTTTCTTTGTGTAGTTGACAAAGAAAAGTAATTTATATAAAATTTTATTCAAAAATATTTATTAATTTTACCTAGTAAAATTTTATAAATGAAAATCCACTACCACTCTGACCATCTCGGCTCCGCCTCCTTCGTAACTGATAGGGGTGGCAATGTTGTGCAGCACCTCCAGTACCTCCCCTATGGTGAGCTCTTCGTCTCGCAGCGAAACTCTGAAGAATTTTATAGCAGGTACAAATTCACTGCCAAGGAGCTAGACAACGAGACCAGCTACACATATTTCGGAGCGAGATATTATGATAGTGAGCTGCGTGGGTGGCTGTCAATGAATTCGAATGAACAAGAAATTATAATTTATTATAAAGAAGAAAAATATGTGATAGAAGATTACGAAACACCTGCAGCAATAATATTAAATCAAGGTATTAGAAATAATCATTGGGGTAAAACATTAAATACTGTAGATCCTTTATCGACTAAAACCAAAAAAGAAAATAAAAATGTGCCAATGTTATAAAAATCTAAAATATGAAAAAGTTTATTTTACCATTATTAGCCATATTAGGTTTAAATTTTAATTTTTTAACCTTACATTCACAAGAAGTCTTTACTATAAAAAATTGTTGTATTAGAAAAATAACTTTATATGCGATTCCTCCAAGTTATATGTTCCGAATTCAAGTTAATTACTATGAAGTTAAAAAAATATCAAATATTAAACTTTCTATTAAATCTCCAAGCGAACTGGACGACTATAATTTTTTACAACTTCTTCACAATCTAAATGAAAATGATAAAGCTGAAATTATTCAAGATTATAGGATAAAATGTATTATTCACAAATCTTTGGGTAGAGAAGTTTTATATTTTAATGCTTTTGGTGGTTTTTTGTATAAAGGCCATACTTTTTATAACGAAGATATAAAAAATCTTATATGGAGGTATTATTTACCTCTGAATTTTTAATATCAAATGTAATAATTGTAATTATGAAAAAAATATATATTATTTTATTATTATTTGTAGTTTTGTTTTTTATAAACCAAACTACAATATATTCACAAAAATATGAATTAAAAAAAATAACACTTTATATAGTTCCAATTAATAACAATGTGGGTTTTGATATTCCATATAATCGTATTAAAGAATATTCATCAATTAAAATTACTATAAAAGATTGGTTTGAATTAACGTTTTTTTCTAAAATGTTATATGGTCTCAAATGCGAAACAATCGCAGAAATAAATAAAGATTTTAGAATATTATGCATCATTCATTGGGGATATAAAAAAGAAAAAATTTATTTTAATAAATATGGTCATTTTTTATATAATGGTAAAGCATGCAGAAATGAAGATATTTGGGCATTTATACTTTCGAACATACCAGATAAGTATAAATAATAGTTCCTTTAATTTATAATGTATTTATTTCTTTTAAAATATCTTATCAAAAAAAATGGCAGTATTCAAAAATATTCATTAATTTTACCTAACAAAAATATTGTTTCATGTATATTGAAAAGGAGCTAGACAATGAGACCAGCTATACATATTTCGGAGCACGATATTATGATAGTGAGCTGAGTGGGTGGCTGAGCGTAGATATGAATGGAAAAGAAATTAGAATTTGCTATGGATTGGCTTTTTTGGGAAAACAAAAATATATAACTTATACACCAGGAATGCAATATAATGGTAAAAACAAATTTGCAAGAGATGTTATAAATTCTTTAAACTATATTTATAATAATAATAATGCTGATATACAAGGTATAATTCAAAAATTAAGCAATAGTTCAGAAATAGTGGAAATCGCTTATGGATATTATAAATATTATAATGTAGGAGAGAGAAGGATTTATTTTAATATAAAAGGACTAAAAGTATATTTTATAAATAATGGGATAATAGATACAGGCAAACAATCTGGTGCTTTAGGCTTATTTCATGAACTTGGACATGCATATAAAGATATATTTAAACATAATGAATTTAATAACGATATAAATGTCAAAGATAATGAATACGAGAAATTAGAAGAAAGACGAGTGATAGAAGATTACGAAACACCTGCAGCAATAATATTAAATCAAGGTATTAGAAATAATCATAAAGGTAAGCCATTTAATGCAATAGATCCAAGAACAACAAAAACTAAAGAAGAACATAGAAATGAATATAAACGTCATGTACCAATGTTATAAAAAAATATATATATGAGAAAATTTATTTTAATATTATTAATTTTTATTTTTTTGATTTTTGCATCTATTCAAAAATTATATTCTCAAAAATTAAATTATATAGAAGGTGGAGTATTAAATATAACATTGTACGTTATACCTTTTACAACATTATTTAATTATAATTTACCATATAAAGCTGTAAAAAAAATATCATCCATAAAAATTATAATTTGGGAATCTAATTGTAAACTTACGAACTATGAATTTTTAGATTTAGTTAAGAATTTAAATTTAGAATATGAATCTAAAATTAGTGAAGATTATAGAATTAAATGTGTAATAAATAAAATTTTTGGAAGAGAGGTTCTTTATTTTAATCAATTTGGTGATTTTTTATATAAAGGGAAAACATATCATAATGAAGAAATTAAGAATTTTATTTGGAAGCATTTGCCAAAAAATTGTAACTAATAAATATGAAAAATAATGAATATTAAAATTTGTATTTTATTAATTTTATTTTCAAAATTATGTTTTGGGCAAAAATTTAATAATGCAGATACATGTTATCAAGAAGAAGTATATTTATATTTAAATGTTGATAAAATGCCCACATTTAGTTATGAAAAATTATCAGCAATGGAATATATTTATAATAATATGAAATGGCCAAATGAATTTGAATGGATGGGTACTATAATAGTTTCTTTTATTATCAGTAAAAATGGAGATGTTTATAATACGAAGATAGAAAGGGGTTTATGCAAATTATGTGACAATGAAGTAAAACGAATTATAAATTCAATGCCAAAATGGGAACCTGGTGAGAAAAATGGTAAACCCGTAAATGTATTAATATTAATACCTATTAGATTTTATATGGATTATTAATTTTTAAAATATTATGAATGGTAAATATTTTAAAATATTATTAATTATTACTTTTATATTTTCGAATTATTTTTGTCATGGACAAGGATTCCGTGAAGGGGTTAATTCCTTACAGATTCATATAGAAGATGGTCCATCTCAAACTATACGGTTGTTTAAAGAAGGCATGATTTGGAGAGCTCCTGTTAAAAATATAGATGATACATATAAATATATCATAACCTTTTACCCTATAGATTCTTTAAATTTGAAAATATTGTTTGAATTACAAAGTTTTGTTTATAATGATCCATTTTTCTCTAAAGACACAATTTGTGATAAGCCAGGATATGGTACAACTACTATTCCCATGTTTATTACAATAATAAAGGATGACGAGTTAACATTAATTAAATGGGTAGATGGACATTGTAAAGAATTAGAAAAATTGATAGATATGATTAATGACCTTATTCCAAAATATAAAGGAAATATAAAAAAAATTTCTTATAAGATTTTTATACCACCTCATTAAAAATTATCTATACAATATTTATACCACTTCGACCATCTCGGCTCCGCCTCCTTCGTAACTGATAGAGGTGGCAATGTAGTGAAGCATTTGCAATACCTACCCTACGGCGAGCTCTTCGTCTCCCAGCGAAACTACTAGTTTGCTTTAAACACATCTATAGATGTGTCTCATTTCCCGAGCTGAGACTTTTCTTTTGTTACTTTTCTTTGTGTAGTTGACAAAGAAAAGTAAATTATATAAAAAATTATACTCATATTCAAATATAGTTATTACCGTGAATTAACTAAAATAATTTAGTTATTAATTAAACGTTTAATTCAATAATTTTTTCATTTAAAAAAAATTTTATAATTTTGCAATTGAGAAACACGGGGGTGCTATTCCTTTTAATAATTGGAAGGCTGAGATCATACCCTTAGAACCTGATCCGGATAATACCGGCGTAGGGAGAGGTCCTAAAGTTGTGGTATTTTCTCTCACACCCCCAATGTAAAACATTAAAAACATTGGGGAATTATGAAAAAACAAAAAATTTTATTAATCATTATGCTGATGTTTAGCGTCAGCTTGAGTAGTCAGATTACTATTAATGGAAAAGTAATCGACAAAGACTCGCAAAAGCCATTATCATTTGCTAATATTAAAATTGAAGGTACATTTCTAGGAGCAGTATCTGGTAATGATGGTAATTTTAGCTTACAAGTTAAATCTTTACCTATTACTTTAATTATTTCTTATATTGGTTATGAAACTGATACAATTGTGGTAAATGAGAATCAATTTTTAACTATTTATTTAGCTCCTAAATCTATTTTAACTGATGAGATCACCGTTACCGCTATTAGACAAGATGACAATGCTCCAAAAAATTTTACTAATTTATCTATCGAAAAAATTCAATCTATTAAAACAGGACAAGATTTACCACTAATTTTAAATTTTACTCCCTCAGTAGTAGCCACCAGCGATGCAGGTAATGGAGTAGGATATTCTGATATTAGAATTCGTGGGACAGATATTACTAGGATAAATGTAACTATCAATGGTGTACCATATAATGATCCTGAATCTCAAGGTGTTTTTTGGGTTGATATTCCAGATATTGTTAGTTCAGCAGATAATATTCAAATACAACGTGGTGTTGGTACTTCTAGCTTTGGTACGGCTTCTTTCGGTGCTAGTATTAATATTCTAACTGGTGTTATGAAAAATGATCCTTTCGTAGAATTACAAACTCATGGTGGTTCTTTTAATACTTGGGGAGCCTCAGCTAAATTTGCTACTGGATTAATAAAAGATAATTGGTACCTCGAGGGTAGATTATCTCATCAATATTCTGATGGATATATTGACAGAGCTTGGTCTAATCTCAACTCTGCTTATCTATCTGGTGGTTATTATGGTAAAAATACTATCGTAAAAGGACTATTTATGGCTGGAATAGAAAAAACATATCAAGCATGGGGCGGCGTGCCAAAAGAATATTTAGATGATCCTATATTGCGTAGATACAATCCTTATACTTACGAAAATGAAACAGATAATTATTGGCAATATCATTATCACTTGAATGTAACTCAAAAAATAAATGATAGAAATACTTTCAATGCTACTCTGTTTTATATTGACGGATTAGGCTATTATGAACAATACAAAAAGGATAAAAAATTATCAATTTATAATATTCTACCTGTGATTTTAATAGATACTACAAATAATGATACAGTTACAATTAAATCAATGGATATCATTCAAAGAAAATATTTAGAGAATGATTTTTATGGTGTAATAATGAGCCATATTTTTGATAATAGTAAAAATTTAAAAATTAGAACTGGTCTGAATCTTTATCAATATGATGGGTGGCATTATGGCAAAATTATTTGGATGCAATATGCTCATAATACTCCTATTAATTATGAATGGTATAGAAATAGAAGTATAAAAAAAGAATTTAGCATATTTACTAAAATAGATTATACTATTAATAAATATTTGAATTTATTCACTGATTTGCAATATAGATATATCGATTTAGCTATTAAAGGGACAGATGATGCATTTATTTCAGATACTTTATATAAATATTATAATTTTTTTAATCCTAAACTAGGTTTAGTTTATAAGATTTCTAAAAAAGATGAATTATATTTACTATCAGGTATCAGCCATAGAGAGCCTAATAGGGATAATTTAATGTTGGTTACCGAGGATAGTCTGAAACCTGTGCCTGAAACGCTATATGATATAGAGTTAGGTTATTCACGTTATTTCAGTAAGGGAATAGTGAATATTAATACTTTTTATATGTATTATGATAATCAGCTTGTACTCACAGGCAAGATTAATGATGTAGGTGACCCTATAATGCAAAATGTGCCAACAAGCTATAGAGCTGGTGTAGAACTAATATGGAATTTTAATTTTACTAAATGGTTGAGTTGGGATGCTAACTGCACTTTCAGTGAAAACAAAATTAAAAAAATGAAAATTTATATTGATGATTATGATTTGTGGCCACAGCAGAGAATATATCAAGTAGAAAATAGGCCAATTAGTTTTTCACCATCTATTGTGGCTTCTAGTATCTTAACTTTCAAGCCCATTAGTAATTTATCTATTTCTTTGCAATCTAAATATGTTTCTAAACAATATATCGATAATACTGGCGATGAAGAATGCGTAATTGACCCATTTTTTGTAAATAATCTTAGAATAGATTACTCTATAAAAGCCAAAAAATTTGATAAAATTAATTTATTTGTGAATTTTAATAATATTTTTAATGAATATTATGAGACAAATGCTTGGGTGTATCGTTATTATGAAGCTGGCAATGAGTATAAAGATTTCGGATATTTCCCACAAGCTACTTTTAATGTCATTGCTGGGCTAAACTTCTATTGGTAAAATAATTTATTAGTTTTTTATTAATAACATTTTTTCAAAGGTAAATACAGTGAATATTGATGGTTAATGATTAGTTGATGAGCTGATGAGAATAGATGATAAATAATAAGTGATAGGTGATAAATGATAGGTGATGAGATAAGGAGTTTAGTAAGATATTAGTTTTAAATTAGTCCACAAATGCACACAAATAAACACAAATAAAAGATAAAGATTGATGAGTTGAAGTAAAAAGTTTAATTGAAACAGGCGTTTAGATAATAAAATCTTTTTCAATATTTTGTATTATAAAAGAATACCTTTACAATAATTAGTAAGCTCTAATAATACCGCATTGGGAAATGATTTGTAATAAAACAAGCAAGCCGCGATGGGCAGAAGGGTTTACACTGTTTGAGCAAGCTAAAGCTTGCGAGTTTGTAAACCCCAAGAGGTGATTGCGTAGTTTATAACTACCCTGTCAGGCTTTGCCTGACACCCCTTCGGAGAAGGGGAATCGCACTGTATTCCCCTCTTATAGAGGGGATGTCTCGTAGAGACAGGGGTGTTAGCATGAGCGGAGACCTTTCTTTTGTTACTTTTCTTTGTGTGGTTGACAAAGAAAAGTAAATTAAGCAAAAATTTATTAAAATTCAATTATACTTATAAGAAATAAAGCTATTATTAATACATTCCCAATAATAATTTAATTATTAATTAAACGCCTAATTCAATAAATTTAATAATTTAGCAAAAATTTTTAAACTTTATGATGAAAAAATATTTATTTTTGTTATTATTATCATTAATACCCTATTTTGCTTTTAATCAAGTAGATACAGTGGTCTTTGATCAATTAACTGCTGAGCATCATTTACAAATTGTAAAATTAAAAGATAAGTTCGCTACACCACATAAGAAATATAAACTAAAAACACCTATTAAGTTTAATTCGTTTGCATTTGGTTGGCAAGTAGATAAAAAAATATCTCCATCAGACATTGTTATTTATTATCGTGTGCATAAAAAAAATAGTAAGTGGACAGATTGGAAAAAAGACGAAGCATACATTACTCCAGATGAAACTCGCTGGCAAATGTATCAGACAAATTTATTATTTGGTATCGATGTTGGGCTAAATGATAAAATAGAATTTTATTATGAGATGCCACCAAATGTTACATGCAATGGCTTATATTTGATTTTGCAAAATGTAAAATAAATATTTTATTTAAAAAATTAGAATTATATTTGTTTTTTAAAAAATTAATTTATGGATACAATTATTTCTTCAGTTCCTTCACATCATACATCTAAATGCAATTGTGAAGATTGTTTTATTAATTTAATGGCTAGCCAACATCTAGCACCCACTATTTGCGATAAACTTTATGATAGTAAACAGGAAACAAAATTTCAACAAGGGGAAGTTATAATAGAAGAGGAGAAAAATATAAATAGATTTTTATATATAAAAGATGGTTTAATAAAAGTAAGTCAAATGACTGATAATAATGAAAATCGTATCATTTCTATTGCTCGACCACATGATAATATTACTTTACTAACTTTTTTTAGCAGTGAGAAATATTTGTATACAATGACAGCTTTAGAAGATTCTGTCGCTTGTTCTTTTCCTTATCAGCTAATGCTAGATGTCATAAAATCTGAAAATGAATTCGCCTTTGGCATACTAAATATGATTAGCTTTGCTTCTAGTAAAGTAATTAATAATTTTGTTAAATTATCAAGTAAAAATTTAAGAGGCCGTATAGCTACTATATTGCTAGATTTCGCAGATAATATTTATAAAAACGATTCTTTTGATTTACCACTTTCTAGAAAAGAAATAGCAGAATTAATAGGTATGACTGTAGAAAATGTCATTAGAATATTAAGTGAATTTAAAAAAGACGGCATCATAAATATTGGTGGCAAAAGTATAGATATTGTAGATCGACAAAAATTGCAATTAATAGCAAATTTTGGTTAAAAATAGATAACTAATTTTTGTAGAAATAATTTTTTGATGGTTCTATAACGTTTATTGTGGGTTAATTATTTTATCACAAAGGGCACCAAGATATTACACAAAGTTTATCCTGTTAAATAATTCCGCATAAGCGGAATTGCTTTGTATTTAACAGGATGAACAAAGTGGCGTTTTAAGCTTTCATTTTTCCTCTGTGTTCTTTGTGCCTTCTTTGAGAACTCTGTGGTTAATATTCAACTGTTTAATAATAAATAAAATTCATTTTTATAAAATTAGTTTTTTTTAATCTTTGCCCATTTAAAACGTTATAGAACCTTTTTGATTTTTTAATAAGTAATTTTTTTTTAATAATTTTTTAAAAAAAATCATTAAATATGTCAAATTAATGTAATTTAGCTAAAAAATATTTATGGTATATATCAATAAATTATGGTTTTTATTTATTTTTTTGATTTTCATTAAATTAAACCTATTTAGTCAATTAATTGTTAACTTACACCCTACTGATGATACTATAATTGTATGTGCTGAAAGTTTTGTAGGTTTATATGCTGAGGTTGCTGGAGGTAATTCTCCTTATACATATCATTGGTATGGAGCTGACTCATTATTATTAAATAATGTTTCTCCTTCTACAACTTTTCTTTCTGATGTTCCAGGCACCTATTTAATAGGATGTGAAGTTACCGATGGCAATGGGAATACTGCTAAAGATAGCATAATAATTATTGTTAATCCTTTACCACCTTTAATAGTAAGTCCCCAGCTAGATAGCTTATGCTTTGGCGATTCTATTACTTTATCAGCTAGTGGTGCTAATACAATATTATGGTTTAATGATGTTGATAGCCTTTTAGGATGGGGAAATTCTATTACTCTACATCCATTATATTCTAGTAATTATTCTGTCGTAGGTATAACAGCTGGATGTAGTAAAACTTTACCTATAAATATTAAAGTATATCAACCACCTACTGTAAATGCTGGTAATGATATAACTTTGTGCCACTTAGATACTGTTTTTTTAAATGCTTCAGCTACTGATTATACTGGAATTCATTGGTCATCAAGTGGTACAGGATCTTTTAATGATGCTAATATTTTAAATCCAGAATACATACCATCTTTGGCTGATTGGAATAATGGTTCTGTTATCATAACACTGACTGCTTATGCTCATGTTGATTGCCCAGATGCAACAGATCAATTAACTATTAATTTTATCGATATTCCTGACCTCATCTTTTCTACAGATACTACTATATGTGAAGGGTCAAGTGTTAATATTGTAGCAAATGGCGCAAATTCTTACTTGTGGAGTGAAGGTAGCACTACATCTTCTATAACGGTATCTCCTTTAGCTAATACAACATATTACGTTACAGGATTCATTGACATTTGTCAGAGAGAAGATAGTTTTATTGTATATGTTAATCCAGCTCCAGTAATTAATTTAGGCAATGACACCACAATTTGTTATGCTGAGACTATTACAATATCTGCGACAGCAGGTTTTACTGACTATCTATGGAATACAGGAGATACAACAGATTCAATAATAGTAATACCAACAGATACAACA
>JAHDSP010000245.1 GCA_018432645.1 Bacteroidales bacterium
ACATTTAAATTTCCTTGACATTATCTAAAATTTTATCCACTTGATTTGGAAATCTTCGTTTTAATGCATCTTTGACAAAAAACAATACAGGTATCCTTTGTTTTTTTCCTAAATCAAAAGCAGCTGAGCATGTATGCCATCTATTCAAAGTTAAATGATAAAATCCTATTAATTTATACACTCTAATAGGATATAAATGACATGAGATTGGTTTATAAAACTCAATTAATCCCTCTGTAAATAATTTCTCGAAGATACAAATAGTGCAGTTATTTTCTACAATAGCGTATGCACACTCTCCAGTATCTTTTAGTGGAGTAACTATGTCACTTTGGATGTCCAACTCGTAAACACCTGTTGCATCTATAGATTTTTTACCTCCAGCATCTAAAAAGTTATAATATTTTTCAATATTTTCTTCTAACCAGGTAACTTCTTCTTTTTCTATAGGTGCACCTGCTTCACCTTCTACACAACATATACCATGACATTTGTTTAAATCACAAGCAAAATATGATGTGAATAACTCATTATCAATGATTAAATTATCAATTATCATATAAATTATTCAGGATTTGGTCGCCCTAGTGGTTTGCCATGCTTCCATAAATAGTCTAGCTCTTCTTCTTCTTTTTTCTGATTAGCTAAAAAATCTTTATCATCTAATATATCTAGATTAGGTTGTCCTGCATTCACCCATGCAGTGTACCAAAAAGAGGCAACATCTAATACCGATTTTCTGAAATTTCTCTCTACCATATTTTGTAGCATAGTATTAAAATCATTAAGAAATTCTCTAGAATACTGTTTAATAACTACATTATTTCTATCTTCTAAAGTATATATTTCTGAAGGAGTATATTGTTTTATAATATAGGAGAATACATTTAGAACTGTATCGCTCTGCAAATATCCATTTAGAATCCAATTCCAAAATTCATCAGCTGGTTTAGAAATATATTTAGCTCTGCCAACAAACAAATTAAAATTATCATAAAGTACCTCTACGCATCTACTTTCCCATAATGCATGAACGCCTTTTTCTGATGGATTTCTACCATCATAATACATATTACAATGTAGGGGTACATGGGCATCTGCTACATAATGTCCTATATTCGCACTCAAATATAATATTCTACCAGCATCACCTTCTTTGAAAGCATCTACAAGTTGATAATACATTTTAATGAGATGATATGGCAATATACCATATTCATATAAAGTATCTTCTGTGTATTTATTTACAGCTTCTTTCCATGTTTTAGGAACCATATCAAAGGGATATTCACCATAATGATTAATATCCATATAATGACGAGCAGCTTCTATAGGATTGACATGTGAACGTTTGTCTGGATCTACAGCATGCTGCGATATATAGTCGATATGTTTTTTATAAAAACCTACCATCTCTGGTGGTAAACAATAAACTGCATGTTCATTAATCCTTGGATGGGCAAAAAATCCCCATCCAAAAAGATTTATTGATAATAAGCTCATCAATAAAATTATAATTACTTCTTTAAATAATTTTCCCATTTGTGATAATTATTTATTTCAAAATTACATAAAAAATTCTAAATAAACAACAAAATTTATTTTTAAAATATATTAATGATTTTTTCACCATCATAATAAGGTACTACCTGAGCAATATTTAGCTGCAGGGAATAAGGTACTATATATGATAGATTAAGTTTATTATGCAATCTCTTGTAATGTGATGCCTTTTTGATATATGACTCTAAATTATTTTTAGCAAATTCCCATAAATCTAATGCAATATTTGTACTATCCTCTAAACAATAATATTCATTTAATAATAAATATTGGGCAAAAGCACCTGCACATAGAGTATCTTCAATATTTGGATAATCTTTCCATCCGCTAGATACTATAACTATTGGTTTTTTATCTTTTATTAAATAATCAGATAATACTTTGATATTTAGAAAAGATCCCAAATAAACTGGAGCTAATGAATGAGCTTTTAAAATAGTCTTAGTGCCATTAGTAGTGAAATAGGCTATAGATTTATTTTTAATTTTTTCTACTGTAAACTCATCGGCGCTATTTCCTAAATCTGCATGTGGCAATTTAATACCATCCTTTTCAGCTGCTAATATATAACCTTTATTCTTATATTCATATGTCTCTGCTTCATTTTGTAATGGAATGATTTGCTTGGCACCATTCATAAAAGCAGTACATATACTCGTAGTAGCTCTTAGCACATCTATCACCACAATATTATATGGAGCTTTAATAAAAATTTTATTATTTTCTAGAAATAATGGACTTAATACTACCTCTACTGTTGACATTTTTTTTGTAAAAATAATTATTAATTTCGAATATTTGTTGAAATATTCAAAAAAATAATCTAAAATACACATTACATTTTATAATAAAACAAATGGTTTAAATGCCGGTTTTTATGTTTAAATTAATTAATGATATTTACCATATTTTAAATATATAGAAAAATTGCTTTAGTATTGATAAATTTATCAATAAATATTATTTTGTATAAATATGAAACAATATTTAATATTCTAATTTTTATAAAGAATTATTGAATAAATTAACATTTAATTATATCATTAATTTATTTAAACATTTATATAATTTAATCTGGTTCGATAAAGTTTTAAGTGGGTAAAAATTAAAAAACGTAATTTTATAAAAATGAATTTTATTTATGTTTGTACAGTTAAATATTAACCACAGAGTTCTCAAAGAAGGCACAAAGAACACAGAGGATGATAGTATTAAATTGTCTGAACTATGATTTTTAGGATTAAAGGATTTTGGGATTGAATTTATTATTTGTGCTCATTTGTGTGCATTTGTGGACTAATAAATATTTAACCCGCAATGTCTATAATTTCATCCACAGATTTACACAAATTAACAATGATGATTTAGTTTTTTGAGTGCATTTTTGAACTAATTTACAACTAATATCTTGCTATACTAATCAACTCATTAACTACTTAACCTTGATTTTTTCTTTGTGTGGCTGACAAAGAAAAGTAAATTAAAAATAAATTTATTATTCTTATGTTTTTAAAATTTACGAAATTTGCAAAAAATATTATCTAATGCAAAGAACAAAAATCAAGGAATTACTGAAAGCAAATCCTAATAACGTAATAGGGAATGATTATTTAGTTAAAGGTTGGGTACGTACAAGGCGTGAAAGCAAAAACATTAGTTTCATAGCTCTAAATGATGGCAGTACAATAAATCATTTACAAATTGTAGTAGATCATGATAAATTTAATGAAGATTTTTTAAAAAAAATAACTACAGGCAGTGCTATAGGTGTAAAAGGGCAATTAGTTGCATCACCAGCTCCTAAACAGCCCATCGAATTGCATGCTAATGAAATAGAGCTTTATGGCGAGGCACCAGCTGACGAATATCCTTTACAAAAAAAAGGTCATAGCTTAGAATTTCTTAGAGAAATAGCACATCTCAGACCACGCACTAATACTTTTGGTGCAATATTTAGAATTAGACACCATTTAGCTTATAGCATTCATAAATTTTTTAATGATAAAGGATTTTATTATTTTCATACTCCTATCATCACTACTAGTGATTGCGAAGGAGGTGGTGAAATGTTTCGCATTACTACATTAGATTTATACAATTTACCTCTTATAGATAATGGCAAAATAGATTTTTCTGAAGATTTTTTTGGCAAAGAAACTGCTCTAACAGTTTCAGGACAATTAGAAGGTGAATTAGGGGCTTTGGCTTTAGGGGAAATTTATACTTTCGGGCCTACATTTAGAGCAGAAAACAGCAATACTACTAGACATCTAGCAGAATTTTGGATGATAGAACCAGAGATGGCTTTTTATGATATTATAGATAATATGAACCTTGCAGAAGAATTCATAAAATATTTAATTAAATATTTATTTGAAAATTGCTATGACGATTTAGAATTCCTAAATAACATGTATGATAAAGAATTATTAGATAGACTAAATCACGTTTTAGATACTCCTTTTGAGAGATTAACTTATACTGAGGCTATAGAAATACTGAAAAATTCAAATCAAAATTTTGAATTCCCAATTTATTGGGGAGTAGATTTACAATCTGAACATGAAAGATATTTAGTAGAGAAATATTTTAAAAAACCTGTTATATTGACTGATTATCCAAAAGAAATAAAAGCATTCTATATGAAGCTGAATGATGATGACAAAACGGTAAAAGCTATGGATGTACTTGTGCCTCGTGTTGGTGAAATAATTGGTGGCAGTCAAAGAGAGGACAATTATGATAAATTATTAAAAAGAATTCAAGAAAATCATGTGCCTATGAAAGATGTATGGTGGTATTTAGAAACTAGAAAATTCGGTTCAGCACCGCACAGTGGCTTTGGCCTAGGTTTTGAACGTTTTATGCTTTTTGTTACTGGTATGGGAAATATCCGTGATGTTATTCCTTTTCCTCGAACACCAAAAAATATTGAATTTTAATAAAAAAATAATAACAGTTTATAAGTTTTATGGTTCTATAAGGTTTTGAGTTGGTAAAGATTAAAAAAGCTAATTTTATTGAAATGAATTTTTTTCAACCACAGAGTTCTCAAAGAAGGCACAAAGGGCACAGAGAATGATAAAAAAGGAGTAAAAATAGCACTTTTTTTATCCACAAATTTACACAAATTAACACTGATGATTTAGTTTTTTTAAGTGCATTTAAGAATTAATTTATAACTAATATCTTGCTAAACTCCTTATATTAACACTAATCACTTACCACTCATCACTAATCACCTATTTACCTCGTCTCTCCCGTCACCATTTCTCCCAATCACCCAGTCTTCCCGTCTCCCAGTCACCTCTTCTCCCTGTCACCAATCACTCTTATTTGTGTGCATTTGTGGACTAATTTTCAACTAATATTTTACTAAACTCTCTATCCCATCAGCTAATCAGTTCATCAGCTAATCACTAATTACCTTTTACCTTTTACCCATCACCTTTTACCTATTACCTATTACCTTATCCACCTCTTCTCTACCCTATTAAACTATGCTTTCTTTATTATACCAATATAGCCAATAATAATTAGCAGTCAATATAGCAGCATATGACCATACAGGAAAAGCAATCTTATCACTTTCTAAATAGTTATTTAAAAATCCATGTAAAAAATAAGCTAAAAGTGCTATAGTAACAGATAAAACAATAATTGCTCTTTCATGATCCAAATGTTTTAATTTAAAAAATAATTTGAACCCAGTTATAAATAAAGATATTACTATAGCAATGAAAGAAAGCATACCAGGGATGCCAGTTTCAGAAAGAGGTCCTAAAAATTCACTATGTGCATTACCTTTATTTCCTACATTTGTACTTATATATGTTTGATATTGTGGCAATTGATATGGAGCATAAATAAATTGATAAGTACCAGGTCCACTACCCACAACAGGATAATCTTTTGATATTCTTAAAGCAGATACCCAGCGATTAATTCTCTCTGTATTACTCAAATCTGTTGAAATATTTGTTATAGAACGCACATGAGAAGCAGCATTTTTTCTAGAAACATTTGTATTGCGTTCCATCTGAAACATAATACTTTGATAATTCATCAGAAATGCACTGGCTACCACCACTATACCCAATAATATATACCTAAATTTAATTCCTAATAAAATAATAATACCTACCACTAAAGCTACAGCTGTACTTAACCATGCTGCTCTACTAGATGAAAGTATTAAGCCTAATGTTAATAACAAAAAACAAATAAAATACAATATCCTATTATTAAATTTATTTTTAGAATTAAAAATTTGGAAAAAAGCAAAAGGAATTATCAATGATAATGCAGCTCCATAGATAGTGTGATCTCTATAGAATGGTTGACAAACTAAATAGGATAATTTAAAATCAAAATTATAAGTAGCATGTTTAATAGTCGATATCACTGCAATAATTACTATTGATATTAAAAATATATTCAAAAAATATTTTTGATATTTAATGTCTTTAAAAAAAATTGGTACACCTAGGAAAAAAGCTGGTAACATTAACCACGATCTAGCTAAAACAAATTTCCATGATACTATTGGCATTTGACTAAATAAAGAAGAAATTATTAACCAAACAAAATAAATTGCAATAGTTATTGTGATAGAATGATTGGCATAACCAATTGAAGAACTTGTAGAGATAAATCTATACAAAGTCAAAATCAATAATAAAAATAAAATAGGTTCAGATGGTATAGATAAAGCCAAATTGTAATCAATGAACTCTATACTTATCGAAAAAGGAATGATAACAGCTAAGGCAAGATATAATTTTTCATATGAAAAAAAATAATAAAATAATAATAATAATACAAAAGGAAGTAAAAAAATAAAATAAATTTCAAATCCCATAGCAATAGCATTAATAGCTGCAAAGATAAGAGCAGCTATTACTATCCACAGTACAGTTTTATTAGCTAATAATTTATTAGATTTATTTATCACTCTTAATTATTTTGTCTCTATATTTTTCATAATTTTCATAAAAAATCAAGCAAATAAGAGTTAATACAAAAGCAGATAAAGCAGTAACTACAACTATTAACCATCTCACAGGATAAGCTTTGCGATCAGGAGGGTAAGCATTCTCTACGACAAACTTTTGTGGTAGCTGACTAAAAGCATCTATCCTAGCCTCATCATATTTCTGTTGAAATTCTACTAATCGTTTATTTAACAAAGCTAATTGTTCATTTAATTGTTTATAAACAGCTCCATATTTAGTAATAGTATCTAACTGAGTTTGTAATATTTTGACAGCTTGAGAGTTGCCTCTACCAATTTCTCTACCAATGGCCTCTGTCAATCTCTCTACCTGCAAATTATAATCTCCGATGCCTTTATCATTCAACCACATGAGGGAATCACTTTTTTGTTTAATTTGATTTTGAATATCTAAATAAGTACGCTCAACTATTCTAAAACCTTCTAAGGCTCTCTGTCGTTGAATTTTTAATTTCATAGTATCAAAAAGCTCAGCAATAGAATTAGCTATATCTGCTGCTAATACAGGATCTTCATCTCTTACAATAATTTCTACAGATAGATATTCCGTCCTTCTAAATTTAATATTGCTTTTATACTGTTCATACAATTTTGTGCGTGCATATTTAGATTGTGGATCTATTTCCCAATGAGCAGCTAAATTAAATTTTTTAATAATAGTATCTCGTAGCTCATTAGATTTTAATATTTGAATCATTTGCTGAGCTTGCTCTTCCTCTCCGAATTGCAATATATCTTCATTACCAAATTGATCTGTTATCAAAGCTTTAGATACAGCATTACTCATCGTAGGAAACATGGTAACCTTTGCTTCATATTTCTCTTTTATTAATAAAGAAATAATAGCTGCTATCACTCCTGCCGCAAAAGTAGTTATAATCAATATTTTTCTCCATTTTATTAAAAATACAAAAAAATTACTACTATCGAAATTTACTTTTTCATCAATTGATGGTTTGAAATTTTCCATATTTATAGTTTTATAAAAAGCAAAATTAATAGAAATAAAAAAAATAACATAATATTTAACTTGCTAAAAAATATTATTTTTGTGAAATAAAAATTCTTGGTTATTAATGAAACTGTCTTTAGATGAAATTTATAATATTTTTATTAATAGTGCAGGCATAAGCATAGATAGTAGATCTACAAAAAAAGGACAGATATTTCTAGCTATTAAAGGCGAAAATAGTGATGGCAATACTTATGTAGAAGATGCTTTTAGTAATGGAGCCCTGTATTGCATTACTAATAGAACTGAGCTATTGGATGATAGTAGATGTATCATCGTACCAGATACCTACCAAACTCTTGTAGATTTAGCTAAAATGCACAGAAAGCATTTTTCTATTCCAGTACTGGCTATAACTGGCTCTAATGGGAAAACCACTTCTAAAGAATTGATAGCTAAAATGCTTTCTACTCAATATAATGTACTATTCACTGAAGGCAATCTTAATAATGAACTTGGCTTGCCTCTAACGATTTTGAAATTAAATAAAACTCATGAAATAGCAGTAGTAGAAATGGGAGCAGCTAAATTAGGTGATATTAATTTGCTTTGTGAGATTGCCAAGCCTACACATGGTTTGATAACTACTATAGGCAGAGCACATATCGGTAGATTTGGCAGTTTCGAAAATATTATTAAAGCAAAAACTGAACTTTTTGATTTTCTCAAAAAACACAATGGACTTGCTTTTGTCAATGAAGATGACCCATTACTAAAACCATTTGCTCATTCACTAAAAACTATTTTTTATGGGATAAATAATCCTAATACTAAAGTAAGCAATGTTTCAGCTCAGCCATTTCTCAGCTTTGAATGGATTTATAATGATAAAAATTACAAAATTGAAACTCATTTCTTTGGAGATTATAATTTAGTACACACATTGGCAGCTATATCTATTGGTCTTTATTTTAATATTTCTCCAGAAAATATTGTAAAAGCAATTACAGAATATTTACCTACAAATTCTCGCTCTCAGATCATCTATACTGATAAAAATATTGTTATTATGGATGCGTATAATGCAAATCCAACAAGTATGGAAGCTGCACTTAAAAATTTCTTTTCTATTCCTATAGATTTTTTTTATAATCAAAATACTGCCATAAAACCTAAAAAAATAGCTACCATACTTGGAGAGATGATGGAACTAGGAGAGTATTCGTATGATGAGCATAAAAACATTTTGAATATTGTTAATAGTTATAATCCAGATATAGCAATATTTGTAGGGGATAATTTTTATCAGTTTAAAGATAATTTTCCACAATTTTTATTTGTACCAAATACTAAAGAATTGATAAATTTTATTACAAATAATCCATTAAGTGAATCCATTGTACTAGTAAAGGGCTCCAGGGCAAATGCTTTAGAAAAAATATTACCTTATCTATGATAGCAAAAATGGACAAGAAATTATTTATTAATAAACTCGTTTAGCTCATCTATAGAACTACTAAATTTGAAAGTGTCATTTACGATATAGTAATTATTAGGATCATACACAAATTTATATGCATATTTAGCAAAATCTAATTTACTATCTTCAAAGCTAAAAAGTTGCATAATTTCTTTTACTTGTTTAGAAGTCAAATGATTTGAAGCAGCTATTTGTTTAGCCAACGTTAGCTTTGAGTCTTCGAAAGATTTAGATGATATAGAAGCTTTAGCACTTGCAAAATCCTCTGGATTCATAGGTTGATAATAAGCCGGTGAAATCTGTTGGGGTTGCTGCTGTATTTGTGGGTGTTTTTCGATATTTTGCACTTGAGTTTGTATCGGCTTTTGCACTTGAGTTTGAGAAAAATCTTGTTGCGTTTGATTTATATTTGGCGGTTCAGCAACTGGTATATTAAAAGAAACATTAACACTTATAGGCTGTCCAGTAATAGGATCAATAATAGTAGTACCTATTCCACCTTGTTGTTGGGTTTGATTAGTAGGTTGCTGTAAATTCAATTGTTGTTGTGGCTGTTGATTATTGACCTGAATATCATTAACTAATTCATTATTTTTAGATTCTATAATAATAGGTTCATAAGAGTAAAGCCGCATTACATATTCATTTTTAACTTTTTTAATAACATATTTAGAATGAA
>JAHDSP010000101.1 GCA_018432645.1 Bacteroidales bacterium
ATAAATATTTATTCATTCTCCCTCCCATCCCCCCATATCACCTAACCTTCACTAATAATTCTCTAAAAGCAACTCTTATCTCTCCTTAAAGCTAATTACTGTTATTCCATCGCCACCTCTATTATCTGCTTCATTTTCAAATTTAAGCAAATTTGAAAAGCCTTTTAAATATTCTCTGACAGCTTTCCTTAATATGCCGTAGCCTTTGCCATGTATGATATAAACTTTAGGAACTCCTATTAGTAATGCTTGATCTAGATATTTATCTAGTTTATTAATAGCAATTTCTACTGAATCGCCTCGTATATCTAATGTTGTACTGAAATTTTCTGTTCTACTGACTATATTAACTTTGATTTTTTTAGTATCAGTTTCTAATTTTTTATCTAATGCTTCTACTGCATCTGCATTTATTTGTAAAATTTTATTATCAGCCACTAAAGTCAATTGGTTTTCTGATATTCTTATTATTTCTCCTATTTCACCAGTTAATTTTATTTTTACCAGTTGTCCTACATTAAAAATTGTTTTTTTGTCTTCAGATATATCATTATCTACGAATAATTTATCTATTTTTTCATTAATAATCTTTTTTTCGGATTCCAATTTTTTTCTGGCATTTTTGACTTTTTCTTTTTCAGCGTTAGATTCTTTGATTTCTCGTATAGTATTTTCGATGATTTTATTAGATTTATCAAAAATTTCATCTATTTCATTTTTAGTCTTTTTAGCTAAGTAATTTTGTTTTTTCTTCTGAAATTCTGTATTATCTTTATATTTTTTAATTAAATCAGTTACAAAGTTTTGTGCTATAGATAGTTGATTTTTTTGTTCTTCTAATTTACGTTTTTCATTTTCTAAAAATACCAATAATTTCTCAGTTTCTATTATATTATCGCCTAGTTGATTTTTTGCTTTTTCTATGATATCTTCTGGCAAACCTACTTTATGAGCTATTTCTAGTGTAAATGAATTGCCAGGAATACCTTGAGATAAGATAAAAGTAGGGCTAAATGTGTCATTATCAAAGAGCATTGCAGCATTTTGCATTTGAGAATATTTCATTGGCAAAAGCTTCAGATTATGAAAATGTGTAGTGATGATAGCGAAACTATTTTTTTCATATAATTTCTCTATGACAAGCTCTGCGATAGTACCACCCATTATAGGTTCAGTGCCTCTACCTAATTCATCCATAATTATCAATGATTTATCATCTGCATTTTCTATGATAAATTTCATATTTAGTAAATGGCTGGCATAGGTACTCAATTCATCTTTTATGGATTGATTATCTCCCATATCCATAAATATTTTATGAAACAAACCTATGATAGAACCTTCACCAGCAGTAATTGGTATTGCACATTGACTCATCCATTGTATTATTGCCACAGTTAATAGAGCTATAGATTTGCCACCTGCATTAGGACCACTAATGATTACAAATCTGTTTTCATTAGAAATAGTCAAATTCAGTGGTACAATTTTTTTATTATGTTCTTTAAGTATATTATGTAAATAAGGATGGTACGCATTTTTTAATATTATTTGAGGAACATCTGAGATTACTGGTATAGTAGCGTCATATTCTATACTCCATAAATATTTTGATTTAATAACATCGAAATATGCTATCTCATCAATAATTAGTAGTAGTTTATCGATATGAGGGATTAATTCATCTGTAAATATTCTCAATATACGATATATTTCTTTTTTTTCATCAATATATAGACGTTGCAGAGCAGCATTTAACTCGAATACTTCTTGTGGTTCTACATAAATAGTTTGTCCCGTTGCAGATTCATCTATTATTATGCCTTTGATAGTATCTTTAGCTTCTGGAGTTATTGGTATTACTAATCTATGATCGCGAATTGTAATATTAGCGTCGTCGGCTATGATACCTTGCTTTTGCCAATTTTTAGCAATTTCATTTATGCGTTTATCTATACTTCGTTGCATGCTATCAATGCGGCGTCTGATAGATGCTAGCTCATTTGATGCATCATCTCTAATGAATCCCTCATAAGACCATATATTCTTTAGTGTGTCTAATAATTGATCTGCTTCTTCGAATTTCACGTGTTTAGATTTTAGCAAATGCATCTCTTTGCTGGCTGTGATTTTATTTAGCTGTTTATAAATATTTAATAATTGCAGTAATGGATTGAGCATTACGGTAGTAATAGCAAAGCCTTCATTATAGATAATCTCTAACTCATGGCGAATATCACCATCGATCTTAGTTGAAAAAATGTTATTTGTTTGTATATAATTACTTATTAATTTTAGCACTTCATATTCTTGATATATCACGTCTATATCAGAGCTAGGTTTTATATTTTTAATAAGTTCTCTACCGTATTGTGATTCACAATAGGAAGATAACTTGTCGATTATAAATTCAAAATATATTTTGTTAGGTAAATCATCAGGATAATAAAACATTATTTACATTCTCCACATTAGATAGCTAAATTACAAATAAATTGTAATTTAATATTGATAT
>JAHDSP010000096.1 GCA_018432645.1 Bacteroidales bacterium
GGTAGCAAAAGTGATTGCTTTACCTTTACTTCTTAAATAAGCAAATGGAATGCTAGATATCGCATCTGTTCCAGCTATAATGGCAAAAAATATTACATATTCCCCATTACCTGCGTATCCTAATCCACTAGCTATATTATTTGAAAATATACTTAATATTAATATAAAAAAACTTGAAGTTAATAAAATAGAACTAAATGCTGTGCTATAAACTCTTTCTTGATCGTTTAAATTTTTGTCATTTATAAATCTAAAAAAAGCTGTTTCCATTCCATAGGTTAAGATAACTAAAAATATGGCTGCGTATGCGTAGAATTCTACGTAAACAGCTGCTTCTGCAGGCAAAAATAATCTAGAGTATAATGGTACTAATAAATAATTTAATAATCTACCTAAAATGCTACTAGTACCATAAACAACTGTTTGCTTAGCTAATGAAGATACAGATCCTTTTGCCATTTTGATTATAGTGTTATATTTACAAAAATAATCAATTAGTATAATAACAAAATTTTATTTAACTAAAATTTTTTAAAAAAATAAAAAAAACAACTATGTATCAATGATAAAAGTTTAATAATTTAAAACATAATTTATTCGATTAATTTTAACTTATAAGATTAAACATATAATAATATAAACATACAATAAAAAATTAAGATAAAAATTTTCTATAATTTTGTTGCATGAAAAAAAATGCAATTATGAAAAAGTTATTAAGTCTATTAATTTTATTGGCGGCGCCGGTAATAGTAAAAGCTAGCGAAGCTAATTTAGTAGTACCAGATGCTATGAAGTCTGAAAAATGGCTTTATATTGGTTTCTTTATTACTTTAATTGGTATTTTATTTGGTTTTTTGCAATATAAAAAAGTAATTAAAAAGTCTGCTCATAAAAGTATGCTAGATGTAGCTAATGTCATTTATCAAACTGGAAAAACTTATTTAATTCAGCAAGGTAAATTTCTTATAATTTTATTTCTAATTGTAGGGGCAGTGATAGCTTTTTATTTTGGATATTTGAGTGAGCCCAGATTTAATGTTGGAGAAGTATTGTTTATTCTAATGTGGACATTGATTGGTATTTTAGGATCTTATTCTGTAGCTTGGTTTGGCATTAGGATGAATACTTTAGCAAATTCGCGTATGGCCTTTGCTAGTTTAGAAGACAAACCTTTTAAGCTTTTCAATATTCCGATGCAGGCTGGTATGAGCATTGGCATGATGTTAATAAGTTTAGAACTAATAATAATGTTATTTATTTTGATGGTGCTACCTGGGAACCTTGCTGGAGCTAGTTTCATAGGTTTTGCTATTGGAGAATCATTAGGTGCATCAGTTTTGAGAATCGCTGGAGGTATATTTACTAAGATTGCTGACATTGGTTCTGATCTTATGAAAGTGATTTTTAAAATCGGAGAAGATGATCCTCGTAATCCAGGTACTATAGCTGATTGTACGGGTGATAATGCTGGTGATAGCGTAGGCCCTACTGCTGACGGTTTCGAAACTTATGGTGTTACAGGTGTGGCTTTAATAGCTTTTATTTTACTTGCTGTAGATGGTATAGATCATCAAGTGCAATTTTTGGCTTGGATTTTTGGTATTCGTCTGTCTATGCTTATAGCTTCTCTTGTAGGATATTATTTGAATGATTTTATAGCTAAGAAAACTTTTGGTAAAAATAATAAAGTAGATTTTGAGAAACCCCTTATGTCACTCATTGTAATAACATCTATTATTTCTATCTTGATGACTTTTTTAGTGAGTTACATAATTTTAGGAGCAAGTTATCCCGGTCTATGGGTTGGGTTAAGTATAATTATTAGTTTAGGAACTTTGGCAGCTTTGATAATACCTGAGCTAACAAAGTTTTCTGTTAGTCCAAATTCTAGACATGCTAAAGAAGTCGTGGAATCTAGTAAACGTGGTGGTGCATCATTAAATATTTTATCAGGGATTGTAACTGGCTATTATTCAGCATTTTATCATGCTGTAGCCATAGCTATTTTAATGGTATTAGGATATATAACTACGCTGTATTTTGGATTAGGTAATTATATGATTTATCCAGTGATATTTAGTTTTGGGTTAATAGCATTTGGTATGTTAGGTATGGGACCTGTTACTATAGCAGTAGATAGCTATGGGCCAGTAACAGATAATGCTCAATCTATTTATGAATTATCATTAATAGAAGAAATTCCAGATATAGACAAAGAGATAGAAAGGGATTTCAATTTTAAACCGAATTTTGATGATGCAAAAAATTATTTAGAAGCTAATGATGGTGCAGGTAATACATTCAAAGCCACTGCTAAGCCAGTTCTAATTGGTACAGCAGTTGTAGGTGCTACAACTATGATTTTTTCTATTATTTTAGTTATAAAAAATACCTTAGGTATTGATCCTGCTCAAATATTAAATTTATTAAATCCTTTTACAATTATAGGGTTCTTATTAGGTGGTAGTGTGATATATTGGTTTAGTGGAGCAGCTAATCATGCTGTGAATGCAGGTGCTGGCAAAGCTGTTAATTATATTAAGCAACATATACAATTAGATAAAGATGCTCCCAAAAAAGCTTCTACTAAAACCTCAAAAGAAGTGGTACGCATTTGTACGATATATGCTCAGAATGGAATGATTAACATTTTTATTGCTGTTTTTTCTTTTGCCTTAGCTTTTGCTTTTTTCTCGTCACCTGCCTATGATATTAATGCAGTTTCATTTTTTGTAAGTTATCTGATTTCTATAGCATTTTTTGGATTAATGCAAGCAGTGTTTATGGCTAACGCTGGAGGTGTATGGGATAATGCGAAAAAAATCGTAGAGGTTGATATGAAACAAAAAGGGACACCACTTCATGATGCTACAGTAATAGGAGATACCGTAGGAGATCCTTTCAAAGATACTGCCTCAGTTTCTTTGAATCCTATAATAAAATTCACAACATTATTTGGCTTGCTAGCGATGGAAATAGCTATTAGCGAAGGATTTAGAAATATAGCTCCATACATAGGTATAGTATTTTTAATAATTGCTATATTTTTCGCTATGCGATCATTCTTTGGGCTAAATGTAAAAGAATAATTCATTTACATTATTTGAGAAAATAATAAAAATTAAAAATTTTTATTAAATATAGCTATTACCATTAATGAATTATTAAAATATAGTTATTAATTAAACGCTTAATTAAATTACATTATTTAAAACCTAAAAATTATGAGAAAAATAACATTTTTTATTGACTAATTTTTTGTATCTTTATTTTTTAATTTTAAAAATATAAAAATATGAGACCAAAAATAATTTTAACACTGCTCTTTGTCGTAATTGTGCAGTTTTGTTTTGGGCAAAATCCTGAATTCAAGTTTTATTTAGCATTTGAAGATTCTGCCGGTAACAAAGATACAATTTGGCTTGGTTACGACCCATCAGCAACACTTGGGATTGATATATTATTTGGAGAAGAAAATATTAAAGGAATTCCTTTTAATGAACCTTTTGAGGTAAGGATATCAAATGATTGGTATTTTATGCCTTATGATACTTTACCTAACGCGTCTGATACATTTAGCTATTGTAGTGATGGCTCACTTTATCATACAAAAACACAGATTTATAATTTTAACCCTTACTCTTCTGGTACATCCCAAATTTATATAAATATTCTATGTAAGAATTTTCCAATTATTGTGAGATGGGGTAACTCTCATAATTTTTTAAGCGACAGCCTATACGGTACTTTATTAACGAATTGGTTTCCTGGAGGGTGGTTTGATTTCCCAGGAACCATGTATGACGAATGGCCTACTTTTTTACGAGAAACTGACAGTACAATTTTTAATGTATTACCATATCGTTATATAGATGCAAATAATGATACTATTTCTTTGCTCTTTTTTGCTTTTCTTTCAAAAGAACAATTGAGTATCGGAATAGACCAATTTATACCCCAAACAAAGTTAATTAAAATTTTCCCTACAATCAGTAATGGTGAATTTTATATTCAAACAAGTGCAACTCCTTTAAAAATACAAGTTTACAATAGCATTGGCATTAAGATATTGGATAATACAATAATTTATCCCGAAACAAAAATAGATTTATCCAATGAGCCAAATGGCTTATATTATCTGATAATAAGGGATAATAATAAAATTATAAGAACGGAAAAATTAATAAAATTTTAATCTAATAAATTATGTAAATAATAAAAAAAATTGGATTATTTAAATTTTTTTTGTATATTTGTTTTTTAATTTTAAAAATATAAAAATATGAAAACAAAAAGTATTTTACTCGTTTTTCTTTTACTCTTAACGCAGTCTGTGGTTGCACAAATAATGTTTCAACGTAATTATGGAGGTGCAGCAGATGATTTTGGCTGCAAAGTTATACAGACCGATGACGGTGGTTATCTTGTTGCTGCTATTACTGAAAGTTACGGAGCAGGGTATAGAGATATTTTTCTTATTCGAACCAATGAATTTGGAGATACTTTGTGGACAAAAACAATTGGTGGCTTACACGATGATCAACCCAATGCCATGAAAAAAACTAGCGATAATAATTATATTATTGCCGGATCAACATCCAGCTTTGGAGCAGGCAACAGTGATGTATATCTGCTCAAAGTGGATCAAAATGGAGATACTATCTGGACAAAAACTTATGGTGGTAGTATGGACGATCAGGCTCATGATGTTATTCAGACATCAGATGGCGGATATTTGGTTATTGGTAGCACTACAAGTTTTACATCAGGATCTAGCAGTGTTTATGCCATCAGAACTGATAGTAATGGAGATACTCTTTGGACAAAATCTTACGAAGAAAAATATTCCAATGTAGGTTGTTCAGTTGTTCAATTATCTGATGGAGGTTTCTTTTTCTGTGGTTTAACACAAGAATATGCTTCGAGTGGTACAGCGGATTGTTATTTTATTAGAACAAATTCACAAGGTGATACTCTATGGACAAAGACCTATGGAGGAAATGATTATGATGGTGCATTTTATGCGTATGATACAGTTAATGGCATTATTATTTCAGGCACAACCAAAAGCTTTGGTGCAGGTGGGAATGATATTTTTTTAGGATTATTCAATTATAACGGAGATAATTTATGGATAAAAACCTATGGTGGAATGAATAGTGATTACGGTGGAGCGTTTGCACCTACCAATGATAATGGCTATATCATTACTGGTTATACTAAAAGCTTTGGAGGGGGAGATCAAAGTATGTATTTAATAAAAACAGATAATAATGGCGACACACTATGGACAAGAACATTTGGACAAATAGGTGGGTGGGGAGGATGCGTACAACAAACATCAGATAATGGCTATATTATTTCAGGAGAAATAAGCTGGTATGGTAAAGGAATTGATGTGTATTTGGTAAAAACAAATTCTGATGGTATATCTGGTTTTCATCAGATAATTAAACCAAATTCAACATTTAATGTCTTTCCTAATCCAAATAATGGTACATTTACTATTCAGTTAGATAAAGCGCATTCAAATGTTTCTATTTATGTTTATGATTTAATCGGAAGAATAGTGTATTCAAATAATGGTTTGTTTGATCAATTAAACACTGAGATAATTAAACTTCCTGATGTTTCTGACGGTTTATATTATGTACATCTTGTAAGTGAAAACATAAATGCTTTTGAAAAAATAATAATTAAAAATTAATTGCATATGAATACAAATACATTTCTTAAAAACAAATTGATGCTTTTTGCATCCATAATTTTCTGCATTCAGGGTTTTGCTCAAAATCAAAGCATGTTACTTCCTGTGCCAGGTATTTATAGTACAAGCACAAACGATTATGAAGGATGTAAAATAATCAATTTTATCAATCCTGGTAATCCGGTGATATATGAATTACCCAAGCATACATTTTATGTTGAAGGAATCAAAGGACGTCCGCATGTTGAATATGATTTGGAGCATGCTGATCCCTCAATGGACGAAAAATACCTCGGACAGCACCCTATGTTTGCACAAAATATTGTGCATGATAAAGACGGCAACCTGCTGTTTTTTATTGTGGATAATAATATTTATAATAGATATGGGGAAGCATTTGTAAAATACCTTCCAGACTATGAGGATGAACCAATGTATGGGACATTTTCATATTTACATGATGGTATAATGTATGATAATTGGATAGATGGTTCATATTATAACCGGTTTAATGTGAATACTACCCATATATCAATAGACCCAGAAATAGTTATTTTCCCTATATATGGCGAGTGCTATAAATATGGACTCGTTTACTTATTATTTAATAGTTATGCTCCTGATAGTGCAAGTAAATTATTTTACAGAACACTGACATATTATGATGAAAACAAAATTGTATTATCTAATCCAATAGAAATATCTAAAAATTTTCCTTTATCTAATGCTTGTAATAATTATTCAAATAGAGGTCTCGCAATATCAGAATACAGAGAAGAATATGACAATTATTTATTATTTGTACATTATTATGACATTTTGTTAATTCTTACTATAGATAATACAGGCAATATAGATACTAATAATTTTATAGATTATACAATAATAGAAAATATGATCAATCCGACTTATTTCCATAATCAATATTCTACTGAAATGGAAGTAATAAAATTAGAAAGTGGTTCTGATACTTACTATAAAGTGGCTATGAGTTCGTGTTATGGTGGTACTAATTCTAGTGATGCACTAGTAACAGAGTTTACATTGAATTATGATAGCTTAAATGTTGTAGATAAATGGGCTTATTATTTGCCAATGAATACATCTACTACAGACTCTTTTTTTAGAGAATATATCAAAGGTCTTGAATATGATCCTAATGGTAATTTATATGTAACATATAGAGGACAAGGACATGACAAGTTGTATTATCATATAGCAGGAAGTAGCAATTTGAATTATATAGACATGCAGGATAAGTATTATAATGCTTCTAATTATCAATATTCTGAAATAGAATTAGGCAGGGATGGTAATTTATATTATTTATATTCAAATGAAAATGAAACATCTGGAGGTATATCACGTTTTAATTTAAATTCATTAACATTGGAAGAGAATGTTTTCCCTGATGTGATTAATAAAGTGTATTTTTCTCACGATTATACCTGCGTCAATAGTGATGAAACAAAAATACTCCTTTTTGCTGACCAGATAGATGGCAGCGATTATGTATCATATTATGAAACGGTTGATCAACAATGTTGCATTGATCATATTTATTATGATAACTGGCCCTCACAACAGTATTTTGACCAAAATCCTGTATGGACATGGTCTCCCGGCATTGGAAATAATCCATTTCATAGCATTAATGGAGAGATATTAATAAATGAAGATGTAAAAATTTATTCTGGTAAAGAAGTAACCATAAAAAATTTAAAATTTAAATTTAATAGTAATAAAAATTAATAATAGAACCAGGTGCTAAACTTGTATTAGATAATTCTGTTTTAACTTCTGTTGATAATTGCGAACAATCTATTATGTGGGAGGGTATAGAAGTCTGGGGCAACAGAGACTTACCTCAATATCCGGAAAGCAATCAGGGCGTAGTGGAATTAAAAAATGGTGCTACCATAGAAAACGCCCGCTGTGCCATTACCACATGCCAAAAAGATGCTGAAGGAAATATACTCTGGGATTATACAGGCGGTATTATACATGCAAAAGATGCTAATTTTATTAACAACCGAAAAGCAATAGAATTCCTTTCTTATCATAATATTTTACCTAATGGTCGTGAAATTGATAATTCAAGCTATTTTTATAACTGCACTTTTGAAACAAATGCACAACTATCAGACCCAGGCACACTCCCTGAAACATTTGTAAGTTTAAATGATGTGAAAGGCGTCAAATTTTTGGGCTGTACTTTCCAAAATACAGCCCCGACAGGTGTTTATTCTA
>JAHDSP010000443.1 GCA_018432645.1 Bacteroidales bacterium
AGCCACATTTTTTGCATTTATAGACTTGTCTGCCATCACTCTTACCAGCTTTAGTTACATATTCGCAATCACATCTGGGACAAATGGGAGCAGTTGATAGAATCTTGATTCTCTGATAATCTAATGCTGTCAATTTGTTCTTATTCAGAAATTCGTGGAGATTATCTAGGAATTCTCGTTTTCCCTCTTTGGTTAAAGCCAACACTTTTTCTATGTTTTCAGCTGAATATTCCATAATTTATTATTTTTTACAAAACTAATAAAAATATTTAACATGTAAAGTTAAACATAATTGTTAAGATAAAAATAGCGATGAATTATCTTCGCTATTTTTATCTTTTTATTAATTTCTATTACATTCTTTTTTCATTTGTCCGTGATCACATTGATCTCCATGATATTGCCTATTACCTTGTTGGTGCATACAACCTTGCATCATATTATGTTGTGAACACGACTGATTGCAATGTTGCATATTGTCGCAACACTGTCCCATCTTGTTTTTTCTTTGATTCATATTAAACTTTTTATCCCAGAAAATTTTTTGATCTTCATTTAACAAATTTCTCACAGCGTCATGAAATGATAATTTTTCTTTTGCTAACTGCAATTTTATATTATAGATTTCATCAAGTAGTTCCTCAGCGTCAGCTGCATTATATGAAGCCCACGAAGTAGCTGTATTCATTTGTGCTTTTTTCTCTTCTAATTGATTTTTTAGTATAGTCATCTGCTTAATATGTGCAGTATGCAAAGTTTGTATTTGCTCTTTTTGTTGATCTGTAAGATTAGGAATACTTTGCCATCCACGTGCTTTTTGTGGTTGCTCTACTACCTGTGAAGTAGGAGGAGCTTGGGGTGGAGAAGATGGTTGAACTTTTTTCTGTGCCATCAAAGGATAAGTTCCCATGACAATGATGGACATCATTAAAATACTCATTAATTTTTTCATAGCTTTTATATTTTTTATTGTTTGGCTTACAATGTGGTTTAAATTTATCTTTCATATTTTCAAAAAAGATATTATATTGTTCTTTATCAAGAATTGATTTCACAACTGTCAAATGTTTAACGAGTTCTTGATGCATTTTTCTATCAAAATGAACAAGGCTGTCTATATATTTATTTATTATAATTGTATTAGGATTATCTTTATTTAATTGTCTAAATAAAGAATCTCTAATAATATTCATCGAATCAGCAAGAATTTTAATATGTGATCTATATAAATGCATCTCGTTTTTCATATCAAGCTCTTGTTTAGGAGATAAGTGTAAATCATCAAATAGAGGTCTATGTTCTCCATGTTTAGTAAATTTCCACTCTATTGTTTGACTTTGTTTTTCTAATTTATTTATTTTACTATGATCATAAATTATAATTATTAATAATGCAATATTTAATCCAATAGAAATGCCAAATAAAATAATTAATGTTTTAGTTTTCATTGTTCATCATTATTTAAAAAATTTGTAAACATAACGTCAGTATAATAATAATGAGTTTCATCATTATTATTAATATATATACTATGTGATTCCGAAAAGAGGAATATATATATAGCTATAATTATAGTAACTATTGCAGCAACCCAGGGAATAGCATTTACTAAAGTCCTTTTTGGAACAACTTTTTGCCATGGATGCGCTTGTAATCTTTGATTCAATATTTTTAAATTATAATCTGTAGGTTGATCCCAACATTCATCTTTTGTTAATTGTATGTCAATATCCAATAATATAGCCAATTGCTTACATTTCTCACAATTATTAATATGAGATAATTCATCATTTGAAAGCTCTCCAACTGATTTTTCAATTAAAATTTTTTGTATTTCATCGCATTTCATATCTATTAGACATTTAAATCAAAAAAAACTTGTGTTTTATTTTGAAATATTATTTTATTATTTTAACACCATTTTTTTTAAAACAAAAAAAATTACTAATTAGAGCAATAATGATTTTTTAATCAATTAAAACTTTTGGTTCTATAACGTTTATTGTGGGTAAATTATTAAGGGTTATAATTGCCCAATTGTTTTTATTAATCCACAAATGCACACAAATAAGCACAAATGAGAGTGACTGGGAGACTGGGTGACGGGGTGAGGAGGTGACGAGGTGACGAGGTGACTGGGAGAATAGGAGAATAGGTGATAAGTGATTAGTTGATTAGTTTAGTAAGATAATAGTTGTAAATTAATTCAAAAATGCACTCAAAAAGCTAAATAATCAGTGTTAATTTGTGTAAATCTGTGGATGAAATTATATACATTGCGGGTTGTTATTTATTGTCAGCAGATGCACACAAATGATCATAAATTATAAATTAGTTTTGAGGAATTTAGAAGTTTAGTAATAATAAGCGCTCAGTGATAGATTAAAGTTTTTATAAGCAAATTATCATAAAAACCAAACTTTACCCACTCAAAACGATATAGGACAAAACTTTTTTATAAATCATTATCTATATATAAATTTGTTAAATATTTTTTTAAATTTTTTCTAGCTCTGAAAAGCAATGATTCTACAGCAGAGACACTTATGTTTAGTATTTCTGAAACTTCTTGATAATGAAATCCTTCATAGTAAAATAATTGAAGAACTAATTTTTGATTCAAAGGTAGATTATCAATAGCTTTTTTAATTAAAATATTCCTTTCTTTGCTATCTAATAATTGTTCAATTGAAATTGGATCAGCTGGTTCATAGGTATATTTTTCATTATCATCATCTAAATCTTCATTTGTAAATTTATTAAAATTTACAATTCGTTGATTTTTTTTTAATTGATTAAGAGATAGATTAATAGCAATTCTATAAAGCCAAGTTTTAGGATCTGATTTAGCTCTAAACCCATACCAATTTTCCCATGCTTTTACATACGTATCTTGAACTATATCCATAGCTACCTCCTCATCTTTTAATATATTAAAAGCCAAACGAAATAATGGTTTTTGAGTTTTTTCTACTATTTCATCAAATGTATTTATATTATTATTAAATCTCTTCATTGTAATAAAAAAAGAAGTTGAATAATTTCAAATGAAAATTTTTGCAAATTAAAGGATTTTTTTAGAATATTAATTAAACAGATTTAAAAAAAATATGAGAATGGGCAAGTAAAAGATTAATCTTTTAAAATCAATATTGGATTTAATCTTAGCTCCATATACACATACCATGCTTGCCGATCCGATGAAGCTAAATTCAGCATCCTGCCTACATCTTCTATCAATTTCTTTAACAAATATTTGTGCTTTATTATATACCACATTATGTAGCTTTGCAGGTATTTAGTTGCTACACCTCTGAATTTATAGTTTATCCAATTCACAAATATGCCTGTATGCTTCTCTATAGCTGTCAATCCATACAAATCATTTTTACTCTTTTTATTTTTTATTACCTCTTTTCTCCTAAGTTCTTTGGCTTGTATATTTCGCAATTCTTCATCGTCATCA
>JAHDSP010000336.1 GCA_018432645.1 Bacteroidales bacterium
GCAATTATTCCTATTATTTTATGAGAAACTTCAGAAAAATGCCATTCTAATAGAGATAATTTTATATTATTAAAAAAGTATTGATTTAAAAAGTTATAATCTATCGTATATATTAATATGCTCATTGTTATGAAACCTACTATAGGCGATAAAAATTTTTTTATGTTTATTATATCTTTAAATGAAATTGTTATATATAATGATATGAATAACAATATAAATATAGGATTTATTAATATAAATATCGAAATTAATATTCCATAAATATATAATTCGTAAATATTAAAATAATTTTTTTTAAGTAGAACTGTTTGAAATGTAAACCATGTTAATGATACAAGACTTTGCTCAATGTAATTATTTGATTTTATCAGAATTAATAGTAAAGTGAATGTTGGTAATAGAGAGATTATATATTTTATATTATAGTTTGTTTTTTTATTATATGAAATAATGAAGATTAAAATGGTTGTAATAATAAAAGGAATAATAGGGGAAGTACTGATTGGAGTTATATATTTGAAATTATATGTTATTTTAGGTTGGTTAATAATTTGATAAATTAATATGATAGAAATAGCAATATTCAGGATTAGAATTATTATATCAAATAGTTTAATACTTTTGGATTTATTTCGCATGATTAATAAGCAGCAATAATATTATTTTTTAATAAATTTAAAAATTATTTTTAATATTTAATAAGTCATCGCCAATATCTTTTCGGTAATATATTCCGTCAAAGTGTATTTTTTTAATGTCATTATAGGCCATTAATTGTGCTGCTTGTAGTGAATCTCCATATCCTACTATGTATAGAACTCTTCCTCCTGATGTTATGATATTACCTTGACTATCTAGTTGTGTACCTCCGTGAAATATGAAGGAGTCTATTTTTTCATTTTTTATTTCAATAATTTTATTTTTTTCATAATGATTTGGATATCCTTTAGATGCTAAAGTAATGCAGCAATGATATAATTTATTAGTTTCTATTTTATATTTATTTAGATTCTCATTTTTTATGGATAAGCATAATTCGGTGAATGATGTTTCAAATCTAGGTATTACAACTTGAGTTTCTGGATCACCTAATCTCACATTATATTCTAGCAGATATGGTTCATTATTTTTTATTATTAAGCCAAAGAATATAAATCCATTAAACAGTATTTTCATATCTTGCAATCCAAATAGTGTGGGATGTATTATTTTGTTAATAATTTTATCTTTCAAGGTTTCATTTAATAAATTTGTAGGTGATACAGACCCCATACCGCCAGTATTTGGACCAGTATCTCCTTCGCCTATTTTTTTATAGTCTTTAGCTTCTGGTAGCAATACGTAATCTTTGCCATTAGTAGCTATGAAAGCACTCATTTCTATACCATCAATAAATTCTTCTATTACAATTTCTTTGCCGGCTTCTCCTAATGCATTCTGATAAAAAAATTGTGATATTGTTTCTATAGCTTCATTAATATCATTTGTTATTACTACGCCTTTGCCAGCAGCGAGGCCAGAAGCTTTTATTACATATGGTGCGGTTAAACTGTTTAGAAAAATATTAGCTTCTTCGAATTGTGTATAATTAAAATTTGCAAAATTTGCTGTAGGTATCTGATATTGTTGCATAAAATTTTTTGCAAAAGTTTTGCTAGATTCTAGTTTAGCTGCCTGCTGTGATGGGCCTATAAATATTTTTTTATTTAGTGAAGCATCATTATTAAAGTAATCTGCTATACCATTAGCTAGTGGCTGTTCAGGACCACAAATTATCAAATCTATATTATTTTCTAATACTATTTTTTTTATTTGATCGAATTTATTTAAATCACTTTTGATGGCATATTTAGCAGTACCTCCGTTGCCTGGTGTTATGAGTGCATTATTTTCACCTAGTTCTTTTTGAATTTTATAAAAAATTGCATGCTCACGGCCTCCTGATCCTAATATTAAAGCTTTCATATAAAAATTTTACTGATTATTTTTATCTTTGTAAACAAAATATTTACGTAATTCGAAATTTGTCCCTAGATAGAGCCTTTTCACTTCTTCATCATTTGCTAAATCCTCAGCAGAACCACTTTTCATTATATTACCATCGATGAGCAAATAGGCTCTATCAGTTATCGATAATGTCTCGTGAACATTATGATCTGTTATTAATATTCCAATATTTTTGGTCTTTAGTTTATAAATTATCGATTGTATATCTTCTACAGCTATAGGATCGATGCCAGCAAAGGGTTCATCTAATAGCATAAATTTTGGATCTATAGCTAGTGAACGAGCTATCTCTGTTCTACGTCTTTCTCCACCGCTGAGTTGAATTCCTTTACTTTTTCTAATGTGCTGTAAACCAAATTCATCTAATAATTGTTCGAGTTTGTCATCTTGCTCTTTTTGTGTTAATTTAGTGAATTCTAATGCTACTCGAATATTATTCTCTACTGATAAATTTCTAAAAATACTCGGCTCTTGTGCTAAATATCCAATACCTAGTTTTGCTCTTTGATACATCGGGTATGTGGTTATATCTAGATCATCCAAATATACTTTTCCTTCGTTTGGTTTTATGATACCTACTATCATATAAAATGAAGTGGTTTTTCCTGCACCATTAGGTCCTAGTAAGCCTACTATTTCTCCTTGATTTACATTAAAAGATACTCCTTTTACTACTGTCCTTTTGCCATATATTTTTACTAAATTATCAGCTTTTAATTCCATTGATATTTTTCTAATTTTTCTGATTTCAAAATTAATAATAATTATGCTAATCAAAATTAAAAAGCTTTTTACATCTATTGTGTCTTTATTTTTAAATTAATAGAAATAGGGGTTTATTGAAATAGGCGTTTATATAATAAAGTCTTTTTCAACATTTTGTATAAAAAGAATACTTTTACAATAAATAGTTATTATTGATGCATTCACAGTAATAATTTAGTTATTAATTAAACGCCTAATTAATTTTCTTTATTTTTTTAATTTATTTCGTAAATTTGAAAAAAAAATTATGACTACAAATATTTCTGCAACAAAATCTCTACCTAAAATTTTTGTATTAGACACTTCTGTGATTTTATATAATCATGAAGCTTTATATAGTTTCGATGATAATTTTGTTGCTATTCCTATTACTGTATTAGAGGAAATAGATAATTTTAAAAAAGGAAATGAATTAATCAATTTTGAAGCTCGTGGGTTCATCAGAATTTTAGATCAGATTTCCTATAACAATCCTATTAATGAATGGATAAAATTTAAAGAAAATGGAGCTTCTATAAAAGTAATTTTAGATGAAGATTCAGAGCCTAATGCCAATAAGGTCTTTGGTGGTTATAAGCCTGATCATAGAATTTTGAATGTTGCTATTAAGCTATCTAAAGCTTATCCTCAGCAAAAAGTTATTTTAGTTTCTAAAGATATTAATCTTAGATTAAAAGCTAGAGCTCTAAATATTATGGCTGAGGACTATGAAACTGGTAAAGTAAAAGATCTTGAAAAATTATATACTGGTAAAGCAACTTTAGAAATTGAAGATAAATCTGTAATTGATTTAATATATCAGCAAGGTTATATCGAGCCCGCTGTATTAGGTATTAGTGATCCGCTTCCTAATCATTATTTTATTATTAAGTATAATAGTAGTTCTGTTTTAGGTTATTATAATCCTTTAACTCAGGTAATAGAAAAGATTGTGAAGAAACCTGCTGCACATATTTATCCTCGTAATGCAGAGCAAGTGTTTTCTATCCATGCCATTACAATGCCTAATATTAAGTTAGTAACTTTGCAGGGAGTTGCAGGCACAGGTAAAACTTTATTAGCTCTTGCTGGGGCTCTTGAGACTAAAGATGATTTTAAGCAAATATATCTATCTAGGCCCATAGTACCTCTTAGCAATAAAGATATTGGTTTTCTACCGGGTGATATTAAAAGTAAGGTAAATCCATATATGGAACCTTTATATGATAATTTACGTTTTATCAAATCTCAAAGTAATAATCATGCTTTTCAATCAGATATCGATAAAATGTTAGAAGAGGATAATCTCGTTATAGCTCCTTTGGCTTATATTCGAGGGCGAAGTATATCACAAGTGTGTTTCATTGTTGATGAAGCTCAAAACCTCACTCCTCATGAGGTAAAAACTATTATCACGCGTGCTGGTGAAGGTACTAAAATTATTTTCACTGGAGATATTCGTCAGATTGATACACCTTATTTAGATGCCCGTAGTAATGGGCTTTCTTATCTAATTGATAGATTAAAAGGACAACCTCTGTATGCTCATGTAACATTAGAAAAAGGTGAAAGAAGTGAATTAGCAAATATAGCAAATGAATTATTATGAAAATTCAAATTATTGACATTGGAACTAAAAGTTTCGAAGATGCTTATCAATATCAATTAGAAAAAGTTGATAAATTAGTAGACAAAAGAAATGACCAAGAGTTTGCAGGGTATTTTATTTATGTCGAGCATCCACATGTATATACTCTCGGCAAGCATGGTAAAACTGATAATTTACTTATTTCTGAGCAACTTTTATCTAAAATTAATGCTAGTTTTGTGAGAACTGATCGTGGTGGAGATATCACTTATCATGGACCAGGTCAGATAGTGGGCTATCCTATTTTAGATTTAATGAAGCTACAAATATCACCTAAAAATTATGTTTTTAATTTAGAAGAGCTTATTATTAGAGTATTAGCCAAATATGGCATTAAAGGTGATAGGATAAATGGTTCTATTGGTGTGTGGCTGGATGTAGATAAACCTCAACCTCGCAAAATCTGTTCTATAGGCATTCGTATTACTAGAAATATTACTATGCATGGTTTTGCTCTTAATGTGAATAATGATTTAAAGTATTTCTCCTATATTAATCCTTGTGGATTTACCAATATTGCTGTTACTTCTATAGCTAATGAACTTGCCCATTCAGTAGATTTAGAGGAAGTTAAAAAAGAAATTTTAATAAATTTTCAAAAAATTTTTGCTATTCAGCTAATATAAGTTTTTTGGTTCTATAATGTTTCGTATGGGTAAATTATTTTACCACAAAGAACATGAGTTATAAATTAAAGTTGATTAGTGATGAGATAAGGAGTTTAGTAGGATATTAGTTGTAAATTAGTCCACAAATGTACACAAATAACCAAAAATAAAATTCATCCCGTGAGATAACTAATTATTCTTCTTTTAATGTTTCTTTTACTATATATACTATATATCTCACGTGATAAATTCTAATATCCTTTAATCCCATAAATCTCTTTTTAGACAATTAATTTCTATCGTTCTCTGTGTTCTTTTTGGATTCTTTGAGAACTCTGTGGTTAATATTTAACGGTCTAAAATTCATTTTTATAAAATTATTCTTCTTTAATCTCTAACCCTATAAAACGTTATAGAACCAAATTTTTATTATAAATTTGTAAAAATATTAAAATATGAAAAAAATATTATTAATTAGTGCAATGTTTATGATTGCTAATATTATTTGTTTTTCACAAGATACTATTAATAAAAAGTGGAGACTATCATCCATAGATTTTAGTTTTGGTTATTTTGATATTTATAATTTTAAAACACCAAACTCAACCCCAGCTTATATAGATTATTTCAAAAATCCAGATGCAGTGAGTGATTATAAATATGACTATGAAAATTATTGGACAAATTATAAAAGTGAAAAAACTGATGGCACAAATATTAAATTTTTAATAGGATTACAATCTGCTAAAATGAAAATTAAAAATAGAAGTGAATTTCTATTTGGCATAAATTTTCATCAAAATATTAATTTCAGAAATTCACTAATAGTACTTGAGAGACATCCTATAGATACATTTGCTAATATACACAATGGACAAGATATCTTTTTTGATTCTGTGCATGTGATATCAGATGATTACAATTATAGTTTTAATTTGTTTGATTTTGTCTTCGGTTATAATTACATGTTTTTCCCAGATAAAAGATATCAAATACATATATCTCCATATTTAGGACTTGGAATTACTTTGAATAGGCATGCATATATGAATAGATATATGTATGATAAATATATGTTTTTTTTAACTCAAGATTCTTTATTTGCGCAAGGAGAAATTATCAAAGACTATGGATCTATAGAAACTCTATATGATGATAAACTAACTAATTTATTTTATATGAAAGTAGGTGTACCTATTAGAGCATCTTTAGGATTAGGTAATGAAGAAAAAGATATAGATGAAATATCAATATTTTTCGAAATAAGTCCAAACTATTTATATATACCAACTCATTATCCTGTTATTAATAGTTTTGCATTATATTGTTCTTTTGGAGTAAAAATTAATTTTTTAAATTAAAAAAAATTAACCATTCATAGTGAGGAGAAATTCTTCATTGTTTTGAGTATATCGCATTCTCTCTTGAATAAAAAGTATAGCTTCTTGTGTGGTCATATCGGCTAAATGATTTCTTAAAATCCATACTCGCTGCAGAATATCTTTGGGGACTAAAAGATCATCTCGTCTAGTACTAGATGCCACAATGTCAATAGCTGGGAAAATACGTTTATTAGATAATTTACGATCTAGCTGTAGCTCCATATTGCCAGTACCTTTGAACTCTTCGAAAATAACTTCATCCATTTTGGAGCCGGTATCTACTAGAGCAGTAGCAATTATAGTTAACGATCCACCATTTTCTATTTGACGAGCAGCACCAAAGAAGCGTTTAGGTTTTTGTAAAGCATTAGATTCTACACCACCTGATAATATTTTGCCGCTAGGAGGTGCCATTGTATTGTGAGCACGAGCTAGACGAGTAATAGAATCTAATAAAATAACTACATCATGGCCACATTCTACCATACGTTTAGCTTTTTCTAAAACTAATTGAGATATTCTTACTTGTTTTTCAGCAGGTTCATCAAAAGTAGAAGCTATCACCTCCGCCCTAACACTTCTTATCATATCAGTTACTTCTTCTGGTCTTTCATCTATAAGTAAAATTATTAAGTACGCTTCTGGATGATTATAAGCAATAGCATTTGCTATTTCTTTTAAGATCATCGTTTTACCAGTTTTAGGTTGCGATACTATCAAGCCACGTTGTCCTTTGCCTATAGGGCAAAATAAATCTATTATACGACTCGTTAAAGTTTCTTGGGGATGGCCTGTAAGATTGAATTTTTTATATGGAAATAATGGAGTCATATAATCAAAAGGGACTCTATCTTTGACAATTTGTGGGTCTAATCCATTAACTTTCAATACTTTAACAAGTGGAAAATATTTTTCCTTTTCTCTTGGAGGCCTTATAGTACCTTCAATAGTATCACCTATTTTTAATCCCAATGTTCTTATCAATGTATTACTAACATACACATCATCTGGTGAATTGTAATAATTAAAATCTGAACTTCTTAAAAAACCAAAACCTTCAGCTAAAATATCTAATACACCTTGTACCTCTATAATGCCTTCATTTTCCCAAGAATAAATTTTAGGAGATTTTGAACTTTTCTCTTCAATTAATTCTTCATCTTTTGGAAGAATTTTAGTATCTATTTTTTTATCTTCTTTCGCATGCTCTACTGGCACCACTTGTTGTTCTGTATCTATAATTTCCTCATCATCTATCGTTGATATTTCTAAAGTTTCAGTATCAATTATTTTAGGTTGTTCTTCATTATGAATTTTATTTTCTTTTTTAGCTTTTTCATTTAAGGCATTTGGTTGCTGAACTTTTGTTTCATCCTTAGAAACATTCGAATTATTAGTACTTTCATTGTTGTTTTTTATCACTTTTTTAGAATTATTTTCAGTTTTATTAGATGAGGCTACCATTACTTTTTTATTAGTAGCAATCCTTTTTCTCGGTGATTTATTTTGTGTGTCTACAATATTTTCTGATTTTTGAGGAATAGTAGTATCTGTAATATTTTTAGTCATCTCAGAATTATTTTCAGTATTGTCTATGAGTTTTGGTATATCATCTTCATTATACAAAGGATGCTTTAAAATTTGAGTAATAAGTTGATCTTTTTTATACTTTCTAGGATTACTTATTTTTAAATATTTAGCAATAATAAGTAATTGATTGAATTTTAAATCATTTAGATTCATATGTTTTGTGATTAATTAACAAATTCAAAAAAATATTTATAAAAATACACTATATGCAGTAGTTATTAAAATTTATTATAGAGATTAATATTTTTGGGATTAACTTATTTATAAAAAATAAGTATTTAAAAATTTCTTTTGCAAAATTAAATATAATATTTAAAATAGCAAAATTTAATATTAATTCAAGCCAAAGAAAATATATAAGATTAGTTTGATTCTATATCGTTTTGAGTGGGTAAAGATTAGTTTTTTCCAATAATTAGCTTATAAAAACTTTAATCTATTACTCATCACTCAACGCTCATTATTCCTAAACTTCTAAATTCCTCAAAATTAATTTATAGTTTATGGTCATTTGTGTGCATTTGTGGACAATAAATAAAACCCCGCAATGTATATAATTTTATCCACAGATTTACACAAATTAATACTGTTGATTTAGATATATTTGTGCTCATTTGTGTTTATTTGTGGATTAATAACAACAATTGGACAGTTAAATATTAATCTAAATAATTTACCCACAATAAACGTTATAAAACAATTAGTTTTTTATTTACAGATATTAATTAATTTTGTAAAAAAGATGAAACGCTCAAATCTTTTTATTTGGATAGGAATTAGCCTTACTATAGGTATAATTTTAGGTTGGATACTAAATAATAGACAACCAAGATTTAATTTGTCCACTAACGAAGGGAAAATTTATGAAATTATTAAATATCTAGAAAAGAATTATGTAGATTCTGTGAGTTATAAACAATTAGAAGATTTATCTATAGAGAAATTGCTCTCATCATTAGACCCACACTCCACCTATTTAACTAAAGAAGAAATAATAGCTAGTACAGATCCAGTATTGGGAGAATTTGAAGGCATAGGTATACAATTTAGAATGGTGAAAGATACTGTTAGAATAATATATGTAATACCATATGGCCCAGCATTTCTAAAAGGCTTAAAAGCAGGAGATAAAATTATAGAAGTAAATGGCAATCCTATTGCTGGTCAAAAGATTAAAGATATAGAAATCGTAAAAATGCTAAAAGGACCTAAAGGAACTAAAGTAAAGCTAGGAATAAAACGTGAAGGATATGATGAGATACTACATTACGAGCTAACAAGAGATGTGATACCATTATATACAGTAGATGATTCATTTTTAATAAATCCTCAAACTGGTTATATACGAATAAATAGTTTTTCATCAAATACAGCAGAAGAATTTAAATCAGAATTAAAAGATCTTAAAAACCGATATCAAATAAAAAATTTAATTATCGATCTACGAGATAATGGAGGAGGGGTTTTAGAAAGTGCAGTAGAAATAGCAAATATTTTTTTACCTAAAGGAGCATTAATAGTTTACATTGAGGGACAACATAGACCAAGAAAAGATTTTTATGCATGGGGAGATACGTTGGGAAAAGATCTAAATGTTGCTGTATTAGTAAATCAATTCACAGCATCTGCATCTGAAATAATAGCTGGCGCCTTACAAGATAATGATAGAGCAACTATAATAGGTAGGAGAACTTTTGGCAAAGGACTAGTGCAAGAACAAATAATGTTAAAAGATTCTACTGCACTGAGAATAACGGTTGCTAGATATTACACACCATCAGGTAGATGTATTCAACGTCCATACAATGAAGGTTATGAAAAATATTTTTTAGACTACTATGAATCTATTATAGACACTACTAGCTTACATTCATTAATAAAAAATATAGATACAGTAAAATATTATACAGTAAACGGTAGAGTAGTTTACGGCAACGGAGGAATAATGCCAGATACAATTGTAATAAAAGATTATGATATACCAATACTATCATATTCAAAAATATTAAATTCACAAACATTTTTTGATAAATTAGCTGATTTTGTTCAAAATAATAGGCAAGAATTATTAAAACTCTATCCAAATGAAGATGATTTTGCTAAACAATATAAAATTACAGATGAACAAATGAAGACATTACTAGGTGATAGTTATTATTACATAGGGAAACAATACAAGAGTACTTTTGCCAAAATAATAACAAGTTATATTGCTAGAGAAATATATTCACCATCGGCATATATAAAGGTTAGCTATCCAATAGATAAATGCATACAGACTGCGTTAGGAATATTAAAGACAGAGGGTAAGTAAAAAGGAGAAAAAGAAGTGGTATAATGGCAATAGTTATTGAATATTAAAAATGTTTAAAACAGTTAATGATATTAATATTATATAAAAATTATTATGTATATTTGCCAAAAAATCAGTATTTATGAAGACTTTAGTCGATAACATTGATAAGCATCTGTCCATGAGTAAGGAAGATTCCCAAGCCTTCTACGATAATCTCTACGATTTCCTGTTAGAGAACGAAGCAGACGCAGTAGATTACCAAGGTCTAAAAATTCAAAGTACTCCTCCACTATGTCCAAATTGTCGTAGCAACGATATTGTAAAAAATGGCAAACAAAAAGGTATGCAAAATTATCTTTGCAAACATTGTGGCAGACAATTTAGAATTACCACTGGAACTTTTGTGTATCGATTACAGAAACCACAACTTATGCTCGAGTACATTCGTTGTATGGTTGCAGGTAAAAGTCTTAGAGCTTGTGCTAGAGAGATTGGCATTAGTCTGCCAACAAGCTTCACCTGGCGACACAAAATTCTCGCTGCTTTGAAGAATTTTGACAAAAATGTCAATTTCTTTGGCATAGTAGAAACAGACGAATTGCTGATGGATTATTCTGAAAAGGGAAGAAAATATTCTAGTGCCAAAGAGATGAAACAAGCAATGAGAAAAAAGCCAAAGAAGGTTGCTGTAATAGTTGCTACAGATAGATGTGGAAATATATTATTCAGAAACACTGAGAACAAAAGAGCAAAGCGAGAAGACATCGAGAAGTTTCTAAAAGGTAGAATAACAGAAGATGAAGTTTTATGTACCGGTACCAAATACGCATTTAGACATATAAGAAAGAGCAAAGTGAAACACAAAGAGATTGTAGGAGCCAAAAAGAAAAAACGA
>JAHDSP010000287.1 GCA_018432645.1 Bacteroidales bacterium
CCCCTGTCTCTACGAGACATCCCCTCTATTAGAGGGGAATACAGTGCGATTCCCCTTCTCCGAAGGGGTGTCAGGCAAAGCCTGACAGGGTAGTTATAAACTACGCAATCACCCTTTGGGGTTTACAAACTCGCAAGCTTTAGCTTGCTCAAACAGTGTAAACCCTTCTGCCCAACGCTGCTTGCTTGTTTTATTGCAAATCATTTCCCAATGCGGATTAGACATAGCGTTTTTTTAAATATAAAACTTCTATTTAATCATCCCTTAAAAAGTCAGAACTATAAGATTTCCCAGATTGACAAACAAAAAATTCAATCCTAAAATCCTTTAATCTCAAAAATCATGGTTTAGACAATTTATTTCTATCATTCTTTGTGTTCTTTGTGCCTTCTTTGAGAACTCTGTGGTTAATATTTAACTGTCTAATAATAAATAAAATTCATTTTCATAAAATTACTCTTTTTTATTCTTTATTCATGTAAAACGTTATAGAACCAAATATTTATTGATAAAAGCATAATTAAATAAAAATAAGTAAAATAATGTATTTTTACATATTTTGTGTCATATGAAAAAAAATATACAATTTTGCAAAAAAAATTATGGATATTTTCGAGAAGTTTAATTTAGATGACACTCCATTAGGTAAATATTATAAATTTGCACATGGCTATTTCATGTATCCTCAATTAGAGGGTGAGATAGGTCCTCATATGAACTTTATGGGCAAAGAAATGATAGTATGGAGTTTGAATAATTATTTAGGATTAGCTAATCATCCAGAGGTGAGAAAAGTAGATGCTGAGGCAGCTGCAAAGTATGGATTAGCATATCCAATGGGTGCTAGAATGATGAGTGGACATACTAAAGAACATAGAAAATTAGAAAGACAATTAGCTGATTTCGTGAAACGTGAAGATGCTTATGTACTAAATTATGGATACCAAGGTATGGTTTCTATAATTGATACTCTAGTATGTAGAAAAGATGTAATAGTTTATGATGAGGAAGCTCATGCTTGTATAATCGACGGTATGCGACTACATATAGGCAAACGTTTTACTTACAAGCATAATGATATGGAAAGTTTAGAAAAGCAATTGCAACATGCAGAGGCTGTTATCAAAGAAACGGGTGGTGGTATTTTAGTGATTACAGAAGGTGTGTATGGTATGACTGCTGAGTTAGGTAATTTGCCAGGTATCGTAGCTTTGAAAGACAAATATAATTTCCGTTTATTAATAGATGATGCTCATGGTATAGGTACTATGGGACCAACAGGTGCTGGTACAGACGAACATTTTGGGGTACAATCCAAGGTAGACTTATATTTTGGCACTTTTGCAAAAGCTTTTGCTGGAATTGGTGGATTTATTGCAGGTCCA
>JAHDSP010000551.1 GCA_018432645.1 Bacteroidales bacterium
AAAGCGACGTGTATCAGAGAAAAATTTGATATGTTTTAAACCTAATGATGAGTTTCAGCAAGCAGTGTCAGAATCACCAAGCAAAAAGGTATTAGTTATATCACAAAACGAAAAGATATTAGTTAGACGTAAAACAAAAGGGTTAGCAGTTTATAGTGTAAATATAGTAGAGAAAAAGATAACTAATTTTTTAGTTTGGATGATGAGATTCAGAGGAGTAGCTACAAAGTATTTACAGAATTATCTTATGTGGTTTGTAGTGATGAATAAATACCTGAAAGATGAGGTAGAGTCAGACATTGGACGACTATTGAACTTGTCATCCCACGACAGATGGGCGTGGGAGCGGTATTTTAGATTGATAAGGTTGAAATATTAAATATCATGTAAAATTAAACAAAGATTGTTTTATTTTAAACACCCTCTTTTTAATTTCCTTATTTTTTTAATATCTCTTCTCTCGAATATTCATCCTCTATCTTACTAATCACATATATTATTAACGCCCCTACAATCAAAGATATCATACCATTAATAGTAATCCAAAACTCAATCCAGCTGTCGTCAATTGTTCAGTAGCAAATGTTGGAAAAACTACTGTCATATGCCAATGTTATTTCTGAGGGTATACTACTTATTTTTTTAGCAGTAGTAGAGTCATTATTCAGCAATATATTACCATAAATATTAAAATTAGATAGTAAAAACGAGAAAAAAGAAACTGATTAGTATATTATTTACGCATTACAATTTTCTAGAATATATTGGGAAAATTACAAAAATTTATTTAAAATTCTTACAGACTAGGTTTATTTACTCTATTCCAGAGAAAAATTTCATAAACTGTACACGTTCAAAAGCGGCTGGATTTTCTATATTTTTGTAGGATAGCTTACCAATAAAATCTTTAGTATTTTGGAAATTCTTTTCTTGCATCCATGAATCAATGGTTTCATTAATTTCTTTAATGACTTGGGCACCTTTTTTGTATAAAATGCTAGAAATAGCTACAGTATTGGCACCTGCTAGCATGGCTTTTATAGCTGCTTCGCCATTTTGTATTCCAGTAGTAGCACATATATCAGCTTTTATATTACCATAGGTGAGTGCTACCCATCGTATCACTTCTTGTAATTCTGCTGGACTGCTAAAAATATCACCAGCTGTTAATCTGAGATTTTTGATATCTATATTTGGCTTGTACATTCTATTAAACATCACTATACCTTTAGCTCCTGACAATTCCATAGAATATGCTGTATGTATAGGATTTGTTAAATGTTGAGTGATTTTAACTGCTATAGGTATTTTTACTAATTTCGTTACAGAGGTAACAATTTTAACATAAATATTCTCTATTTCTTCAGCAGTTTGATTTTTTGAAGTAGGCAAGATGAAAATATTAAGTTCTAAAGCATCTGCACCAGCTTGTTCTATTTCTTTGGCATAGCTAGTCCACTCTTGACTAGTAACGCAATTGATACTTGCTATTATAGGAATATTTACACTTTTTTTAGCTTTAGTTATTAATTCTAAATAATCTTGAGTTGATTTTTCTGAAACATATTCTCTCACATAATCTTCAGTTTCTGGATATGGAAATTGCCCAGAATATTTAATTAAATTTGAAATTTCATTTCTTATTTCTTCTTCAAATAAAGATTTTAAAACTATTGCTCCTGCTCCATTAGATTCAAATTCTTTAATTTTATCTATTGATTTTGTCAATCCACAACTAGCTACTATTATTGGACTTGTTAGATCTAATCCTAAATATTTCACACCAATTTTTGACATATAATTTTTATTTTTTATTTAATGCAAAAATAAATATTTATTTTAATTATTTGAAAAATTTTTAAGTAATTTGCAATAAATTCATTTTGTTATGAAAATTTTAAAGTTTAAGATACAACTTATTTTAGCATTAGTAATTATTTTTTATACGTGCCAATCTTTTGCACAGCAAACATATTATTTCATTTCACCTACTAGTACTAATAATGAAATTATAGACCTGTATAATAAAAAACAATTTAGCTTATTGAAACAAATGAGTGAAAATCTGCCAGACAATTTGTATTCTACTAAAGCAGATTATGCATATTATAAAGCTTACAGTTCATATATGTTGCATAATAATGATGCCAGATCATTACTAATCGAATATATAGACAAATATCCATTACACGTTAATGTAAATTTAGCTAAATTTTTTATTGGTAATAATTATTTCTGGAGTAAAAATTATAAAAAATCAATTGATTATTTTAATGAAGTAGAAAATGATAAACTATCTGATAGTCTAAGAGCAGAACTATATTTTCGAAGAGGTTATTCATATTTCTCTACTCAGCAATATAATGAGGCAATGTTAGATTTTTCTAATGTTATGAAATATGATATCTGGTTTGTCTCTTATGCACAATATTATATAGGATATATAAATTATTTAAATAATAACTATCATGTAGCATTACAAGAGTTCAAAAAAATATCATCATTAACTGATGATTCTTTATTTCTGAGCTATAGTAATTATAATATTTTATATTTAGAATATTTAACTAATCAACTAGACAGTGTTATATTGCATGGCGAGTCTATATTGCCTACAGCAGCAGATAAATATAAATCAGAGATACATCGTTTACTAGCTCAAGTGTATTGGTACAAAAAAGATTTGAATAAAGCTAAACTTCATTTAGATTCATATTTTGAGATGAATCGGACTGGTATTAATAGAGATGATAATTATTTAATGGGGTACTTATGTTATGCAATAAATGATTATAAATGTGCAATAGCATACCTAGAAAAAGTGATGACAACTAAAGACTCTCTATATCAGAATGCAGCTTATCATTTAGGATTGGCATATATAAATACTAGGCAAAAAAACTTTGCTCAAAAAGCTTTTTATGATGCATATTCTCTAAATTTTGATACTTTAATTAAAGAAGATGCCTTGTTTAACTATGCTAAGCTTTCATATGAATTAGATAATGATCCGTATAATATAGCTATTGGTGCGTTGCAAAAATATATCGAGGAATATCCTAAATCAATTAGAAAAAATGAGGCTCAGGAATTGATTTTAAATTTATTGATGATATCTAGTAATTATCAACGTGTAATAGATATTATCGAACAATTACCTAGGAAAAACTTAACTATTGAAAATATGTATCAGCGTGCTTGTCTCAATCAAGCTTTATTAGATTTCAAAGATAGACAATATAATAAATCAATATTAAATTTAAACAAAGCTATAAATTATGGAACTGATAGAAAGTTAAAAGCAAAAGCTATTTTTTGGAAAGGAGAATCTTTTTATACTTTAGGACGATATGATTCTGCACTAGTTAATTATCAAACTTTTATTAATTATGGACCATCAAAAGATTTACCTGAATATAATAAAGGATATTACAATTTAGGTTATTCGTATTTACTAAATAATAAATATTCTTTAGCAGTGGATGCTTTTAGACAATTTATTGCTTTATCTGATAATGAACCTGTAAACATTAAATTTGATGCATATTTGAGATATGCAGATGCTTTGTTATTAAATAAAAATATAGATGAAGCAGCTAAAATATATAAAAAAGTAATCGATGATTATCCACTAAAAGCCGATTATGCTTATTTATCTTATGCTAAAATTTTAGGTATTAAAGGACAATTAAATGAAAAAATTAATAATTTAGATTTACTAATAACAAAATTTCCAAACTCTAGCTATATACCAGAAGCTTTATATGAGAAAGGATTAAGCCAAGAGTTGATAAATGAAGTAGATGCTATAAAAACTTATAATAAAATTTATACATTATATCCAGATCATCCACTAGCTAATAAAGCTATGCTAAAAGAGGCATTAATTCTACGCAATCAAAAAGATTATGATAAAGCTATAGCTTTATTGCAACAATTAATAGTAAATTATAAAAATAGTGAATCAGAAAAAGAGGCATGGATAGCTCTAAGAGAAATCTATACAGATGCAGATAGGATAAATGAATTTTTCTCTTTTGCCCAATCATATGGCAAAACTATTAGCTCAAGTGAACAAGAAGAGATGCTTTATAATACTGCAGAAAATAAATTTATGTCTAGCGACTATCAAGGATCTATAACTGCTTTTGATCAATATTTGCAAAACTTTCCTGATGGAGCTTTTAGCATTAATGCACATTTTTACAGAGCAGAAGCAAATTATGCTTTAGGCAATTTCGATAATGCTTTACAAGATTATCTATACGTTACTAATACAAATTCTCGTTTTACAGAGTCTTCATTATTTAAGGCTGCTCGAATATATTATAATCGTAATGAATATGAAGCTAGCATACCTCTCTATGAAAAACTATTACAAATTGCTCAAGTTAAAATAAATAGAATAGAGGCTATGAGAAATTTATTAAAAGCATATGAATATATTAAAAATTATGATAAAGTAATAGAAATAGCCGATAATATACTTAATAGTCCAGATATGGATGAAAATGATAAACTACAGGCCAATATTACTAAAGCACGTATCTATTTCCAAACTAATAATATAAATGAATGTGCTCAAATATGTAAAAATATTTCAAATAATAAATCTGAAATAGGAGCTGAAGCCACATATTATCTGGCATATATAGATTATATGAATGGTGATTTAAATGATGCAGAACACAAAATATTTTTATTGATTGAAAATTTCGCTGCATATGAAGATTGGATAGCTCGAGGATTTATATTACTATCAGATATTTACCTCAGTCGTGGAGATCTATATCAAGCAAAAGCTACCTTAGAACATTTAATAAACAATTATAAAGGTGATGTAGCTATCCTTAATATGGCAAAAGATAAATATAATAATCTTGTTACAATAGATGAAACAAATTCAAATCAGGAAGAATAATATTTTTAATAAAAAATTAATTATTTGTGTTCATTTATGGATTAATAAATAACAACCCACAATGTATATAATTTAATCCACAGATTTACACAAATTAACACTGATGATTTAGCTTTTTGAGTGCATTTTTGAATTAATTTACAACTAATATCTTGCTAAACTTATCAACCTTGATTTTTTATTTGAGCTTATTTGTGTGCATTTGCGGACTAATACCAACAATTGAACTGTTAAATAATTAACCACAACAAACGCTATAGAACCAGAAATATTAAATTAATCATTCTTTATTAATTTTGGAAATTAATTTTATAGATTATGAAAGTATTTGAAAAAGTAAAAGATCTGCAAGAATATTTATCTGGTCAAAAACATCCTATAGGGCTCGTACCCACTATGGGTGCACTACATCAAGGACATTTATCTTTGATACAAAATTCCAAAAAAGATAATGCTACTACAGTAGTGAGCATCTTTGTAAATCCCATACAATTCAATGATAAAAATGATTTCGACAAATATCCTCGTTTATTGGATAATGATCTGAAGCTATTAGAAAATTATAATTGTGATGTAGTTTTTGCTCCAAGTGTAGATGAAATCTATCCTGAGCCACCACAAGAGAGCTATGATTTTGGCTATTTAGACAAAGTCCTTGAAGGAGCTTTCAGACCCGGGCATTTCAATGGTGTAGCAATAGTGGTTAATAGATTGTTTAATATTGTTAAACCAGATAGAGCATATTTTGGCAAAAAAGACTACCAGCAATATATTATAATAAAAGAGCTCGTAAAACAACAAAATTTACCCATAGAGATAATTGCTGTACCAATAGTGAGAGAACCAAGTGGGCTGGCTATGAGTAGTCGCAATCTCAGACTAAATGAAAATGAATTACAAATAGCTCCAGAGATATACAAAGCTCTAGTATTAGCCAAAAATTTAGCTTATAAAAAGCCTATTAATGAAGTTAAACAAGCGATCATAGACCATTTAACACAATTTTCAGATTTTAAAATAGAATATGTAGAAATCGTAAATGCTGATAATCTAAAAACTATAAATAATTGGAATGAA
>JAHDSP010000311.1 GCA_018432645.1 Bacteroidales bacterium
TAATTTTTCAGTGAATAGTATTTCAGAAAATCTCGCCCATCCTTCATTTATCCACATTTCCTCAGCAGTTTTGCAAGTTACTAAATCACCAAACCAATGATGAGAAAATTCATGAGCATACAATGACTCATATGTTAAATTACCATTAATACAGATGATAGGATAAGCTATATTCATAGCATGCTCCATAGCTCCACCATTAAATGGTATACCTACAAAACCTATTTTGCTCCATTGATATGGGCCGTAATACTTTTCAAAAATATGAAATATAGCTTTTAAATTTTGAAAACTTCCCGCTACTTTATCTAATGAACTACTGGGAACATAAATCTCAATTGGTATTATACCATTTTCGCCTAGAACTGTATCTTTCCAAGCCACATATGGCCCTATAGCAACTGAAGCTAAATATGCAGGTATAGGATGCGGATTATGCCAATGCCACTGTATAGTAGATGAGTTTATAAAAGTAGAATCTACAAATATACCGCCACAGATGGCTTTTTTATTGATATTAGTATTGATATAATAATCATATGTGGCTTTATCTGTGAAATTATCTATACTTGCAAACCATGCTCTAGCTAAATTGTGCGGGATATTTTCTAATCCTATACCCATGTTAAATGCATATTCTCCACTGAAATAAAAACCTCCCCATCCACTAACATCTAATGTAGGATGCCCATGATAATATACTGTAATATCCACTGCATCAGAAAATGCACCATAGATAGTAATAGTGCTATTGTCATAATTAAAATTACTCAATGTATCTGCACTTTTTATGGAATCTACAACCAATTCTAATAAATCTAATTGTATTTCATTTAGTTGATTAGTCCCCACATTTAATATTAAATTAGTTTTTCCATATAGCTGCTGATTTGTAAAATCTATAGAATCTAAATATATATTATAATGCAAAGCGTCCACTTGCGAAAAAACATTTATTGAAAGTAAAATAAAAATTGAGATAAATAATTTTTTCATTTTTTGAATAATTTAAAACAAAATTACAATAAATATTTTTTAAAACATAAAATAACAAAGCGGAGCCAAAGGCTCCGCTTGTTATTAAAACTATATTTGAATAATTTTTTAAGCAACCATAGCTGTTTTACTTTTACCTGCTGAATACAAGTCATTAGCTTTAAGGTCGTAATACACTTTCTTTTGACCATCTACATCTCTCACACTGCGATGAATGGTAGCTAATACGATGATTTCATTACCTTTTCTGTATTGCTTACCTACTATATCTGCTAATGTGCTTGTGAGTGTAATGGGTAAATATTGGTTATAAAACTCAAAAGTTGTACCATTCCATCTACGCTCAGATACTCCTAAAGTGAAACTGTATTTCTCCCAAGTACCATAATTAAATGTTCTCACTTCTGATGCTATGAAACCTTTCAGTAATAGCATGTTTACGCTCTTTTGATTAGCAATGATTTCTGCTAATTTCTCAGCAAATTCATTTTGATCTAATTGGAAATTTTCCATTAGATTTTCTTCTTCGTTAACGATGATTTCGTTGTTTTTTTCTTGTGTTTTCATAATTTTTTGTTTTTTTGAAATGTTTGTGCAGCAAAATTAATATCACTCATATACCATAGTCGGATAATAATCAATTACTTACGAACATATACGTTTGTAATTAATTGTAATTAATTAATACAATTAGATTTAAAAGAGCTAATATATAATACACATAAATTCTGAATTGCAATATTGCTACATTAATATTTAAATAAGTAATGCAATAAAATGAAAAAGAAATAATGTTTACATAGAAAATAGAATATTTAGGGATAAAGGTTTTTTATTAATTTTGCAAAAAATTATAAACTAATGAAATTATTGAAGAAATTAAATTTTTTAATTTCTGGTTACTGGAAATCTGTGATATTATATTTTATTTATAATATTATAACAGCTTTTTTTTCTTTATTTTCCATAGCTATGATAATTCCTTTTTTAAGGATACTATTTGGTATGGACACCACTGTTACTGATCCAGGAACATTTCAATTATCTGCATCATCTATACAAGCGCATGTAAATTATTATTTTGGACATTTATTAACTCAACTAGGCTCAGTGCAAACTCTAGGTATAGTCATCATTTTTGTATTTTTAATGATTCTATTCAAAAATCTATTTACTTATTCTGCAATACATGTTATTACTACATTGAGGTTTGGTGTAGTGGAGAAGCTGAGAAATATGATTTATGATAAAATATTACGTTTACCACTTAAATATTTCAAAACCAAAGAACAAGGCGACATAATGACGTATGTCATTAGTGATACTCAGGAGATAGAGCTTTCTATAATTTCTTCATTACAATTTCTATTTCGTGATCCCATAACTGTATTGGTATTTTTGGTTTCTTTATTTATATTAAATTATAAATTAACTTTATTAATACTTTTGATGTTACCATTTATAGTCATAGTTTTAGGTAGATTAGGTAGAACTTTGAGGAAAAAATCTATTCGTAGTCAAAGACAGCTTGGTCTATTAATGGCAATAATTAACGAAACTATAGATGGACTGAGGGTAATAAAAGCTTTTGTAGCTGATGATTATATGAGAAAAAAGATGCAAAAAGTTAATAAATCTATTACTAAATTAAATTCTAAAATATTCCGTCGTCGTAGTCTCAGTGGCCCTCTTACAGAGACACTTTCTGTAATGGCAATATTAGTAATTTTGTATGTAGGATCTATAATAGTTCTAAAAGATCAATCTAGTTTCGCTCCAGAGACTTTCATAGCATATATTTTGATTTTTACTCAATTAATTCCACCAGCTAAAAATATATCTTCTGGTTGGTATGGTGTACAAAAAGGACTAGCTTCATTAGATAGAATAGAGGAGATCCTTAATTATCCTGAGACCATTGTAGATGACAGTGAAGCAATAGAAAAAAATACTTTTGATAAAGAAATAAATTATGAAAATGTTTATTTTTATTATAACCCAGGGCAGTATGTTCTAAAA
>JAHDSP010000360.1 GCA_018432645.1 Bacteroidales bacterium
ATAATTAGTAAAAATATTTATGGAGCTAAAGATATAGAGTTCTCACTGAAAGCTAGAAAAGATTTGGATTTAATAAAAAAATTAAATTTAGAAAATTTACCTGTATGCATTGCTAAAACTCAATATTCATTTTCTGATAATCCAAATTTGAGAGGTAGACCTAAAGATTTTATATTGAACGTTAGAGAAATAGAAATTTCTTCAGGTGCTGGATTTGTAGTTCCTATAGCCGGGACTATCATGCGCATGCCAGGACTACCAGATGTACCTTCTGCTGAAAAAATAGATATCGATGATGATGGCGTTATCTATGGAATAAGCTAATAAAAATCTACAATGTTAGCAAAGCATTAACAAGATTATAAGCTCCGTCATAAATTTCAGCTATATTAGAGTCTAGCATATAACATGGCGTAGTAACTATTTTGTTATCATAATCCACTACTACTTCTGTTTTGTTTGAATTTTTATGATTAGAGCCAAATGTACTGATATCTTTTGCTGTTTTAGGATCTTGACCAATAGTTACTAAAGAGCCTGGTAACACTTTAGCTATTATCACTGGAGCAATGCACATCGCACCAATAGGTTTTTTAGACTTGTGGAAATCTAATATTACTCTTTCTACTTCATTATCTACTGACATTTTTTCTCCATCTTTAGCATAAGAGCTTAAATTTTTGGCAGCACCAAATCCACCTGGCAATATTAAAATATCGAAATCTTTGGCTTGCAAGAGTTTTAAATCTTTTACATTACCTCTAGCGATACGCGCAGATTCGACAAGTACATTCCTTTTTTCATTAGTTACTTCACCTGTTAGATGATTCACTACATGATATTGCTCTTTATTAGGAGCAAAAAGCTCAAAATCATAACCTATTTTTTTAATAGCTAACATGGCCATTGTGGCTTCATGTATTTCTGAGCCATCATAAACTCCACATCCTGATAAAATTATTGCAAATTTTTTCATAATTTTTTTCTAGCAAAATTAAAAAATTAATATATAAATATCAAGTTTGATTTTTATAAAAATTGAGAGGTTATATAACGTTTTGTATGGGTAGAGAATAATAAGGAGTAATTTTATAAAAATGAATTATTCTTGGACAATTAAATATTAACCACAAAGTTCTCAAAGAGGACACAAAGGACACAGAGAATGATAGAAATAAACTTTTTCAGGGCTGAAGCCCACATCTCTTTCTTTATTATTGATAAGTGATAGGTGATAAGTGATGGTGAGACTAAATGAAATGGTGAGAAAAATAATAGTTTTTTATTAATTAACTTATAAACACTTTTATCTATCACTTATCGCCCATCACTCATCACTTATTACCTCTTTATTGTCTAAACTGGGATTTGTGGGATTAAAGGATTTTTAGGATTGAATTTTTTATTTGTAATCATTTGTGTGCATCTGTGGACTAATAAATAACAAACTATAATTTCTATAATTTCATCCACAGATTTACACAAATTAACATTGATGATTTTAGTTTTTTAAATTGAATTTTTGAACTAACTTATTACCTATTTCCCTCTTCTCCCATTCTCACAGTCACCAAGTCTCCCCAGTCACCCCCGTCGCCTCGTCTCTTCGTCTCCTGACTCATTTATTACCTAATTTTATAGATCAAATTTATACCCTATAGATATACTAATAACATAATTATGCATTTTGTTACCATAATTATCTAATGTAGAAACATTTAAAAATCCATAGCCATATTGAGCACCTATACTAAAATTATTAATATCTATTCCTACTCCACCATTAATACCGAAATCTATTCTATTTAAATCTGCAGGTATATATTGCCCCCACTCTAGCTTTCTTTCACTTAATAAAGCATCATTTCTATATTGCTTTTCTTTACCGTATA
>JAHDSP010000076.1 GCA_018432645.1 Bacteroidales bacterium
AATCCGCCTAGAATAGTAGCTGCAGAACGAGATACACCAGGAATGAATGCTAACATTTGTAATATACCAATTTTGAATGCTTTTTTTTCTGTTAAATTTTGATCTGGAGAAGGATTTTTAAACCATTTATCGAAATACATCAACGCTATACCACCGAGGAATAGTGCTATTGCTACTACCCATTCGCTATTTAATAATGTATCTATGTAGCTTTCTACAAAAAAACCTACTACAGCAGCAGGCAAAAATGCTATTAATAAATAATAATAAAATCGCCAGCTCTCAATAAATCTTTTGAAATAAAGAATTAAGACACTAAGAATAGCTCCAAACTGTATCGCAATAATATAAACATTTACAAATTCTGTTTTTGGAATGCCTAATAAATAATTAGTAATTATTAAATGTCCTGTAGAGCTAATAGGTAAAAACTCTGTAAGTCCTTCTACAATAGATAAAATTATAGCTTCTAGCCAAGTCATTCTTCTTTTTTGTCAAAGTTTAATAGTATAGCAAAAATTTCTACTACTATGCCCAAAAGGATTAATGTCGGAGCTAAAGTTATTCTACGAAAAGAAAAAATCTCTTCACTGAAAACATTAGGATCCGTAGAGCCACCGCCTATCATCAAGACATATCCTAACCCCATAAGTATGAGCCCCGCAACCATTAAAATGTAATTCTTTTTATTAAAGGTTAGCTGTACATCTTTTCCCTTTTTAGACTTTTTCATTTTTTTTTGCAAAAATAAGAATTTTTTTAATGAAGCATAAATATTTTTTTGTTTTAATTTTGTAATAAAAAATGAATCCATTATTTCAAATATCACCTATAGATGGACGCTATCATAGCCAAACTCAAGTTTTAGAAAATTATTTTTCAGAGTTCGCCCTTATTAAATATAGATTAACTGTAGAAATAAAATATTTCATAGCTTTATGTAAATTACCATTACCAGAGCTAGACGGTTTTTTGAATGAAGAGAGAGAAAAATGGTTAATTTCTATAATTGACAATTTCAATATTGATGATGCTGAAGAAATAAAAACTATTGAAAAAGATATACGTCATGATGTGAAAGCAGTTGAGAACTGGCTCAGAATACAATTTGATAAAAAGAAATTTCAAAAAGAGAAAGAATTTATACATTTCGGATTGACATCTCAAGATATAAACAATACTGCTTTCCCAATGATGATGCGTGATGCATGGATACAAGTATTAAATCCATCTATTGATGATTTATTGAAACTGCTTAATGAACTCTCAGAAAATTGGTGGCAAATAGTAATGCCTGCACGCACACACGGACAATTAGCATCTTCTACTAGACTAGGAAAAGAAATTGCAGTTTTTATCGAAAGACTAAATAATCAATTACATTTAATAAATTTTATTCCTTTTGCTGGCAAATTTGGTGGTGCTGTCGGGAATTTCAATGCTCATATAGCTGCTTATCCAGAGATTGACTGGGTAAAGTTTAGCAATGAATTTTTAGACAGTTTAGGACTTTTACGACTACAATTTACTACTCAGATAGAACATTATGATTACCCTGCAGCTTTTTTTGATGCACTCAAAAGAATAAACTATATTTTACTAGATCTTTCTAGAGATATGTGGCTGTATATCATGTTAGATTATTTTCACTTGAAAATTGTAAAAAATGAAGTAGGTAGCTCTACTATGCCACATAAAGTGAACCCAATAGATTTTGAAAATGCTGAGGGAAACCTAGGACTAGCCAATAATATACTTGAACATCTTTCTGATAAATTGCCAATTTCTAGATTACAGAGAGATCTGAGTGACTCAACAGTGATAAGAAATATTGGTGTACCTTTTGCACATTCTCTAATTGCTTATGATTCTTTGATGAAAGGACTTAAAAAATTAGAAGTTAATAAATCTACAATAGATGGTGATCTCAATAATCATTGGGAAATCATAGCCGAAGGCATTCAAACAATACTACGTAGATATGGGTACCCAAATCCTTATGAGGCTTTGAAACAATTTACAAGAGGTAAATCTGGCCTTAAACAAGAAGATTTTATTAATTTCATTGAAAATCTAAATGTTAATGATGAAATAAAGGATAAATTGCTTGCTCTCTCTCCACATACATATTGCGGGATATAATATCCTTTTTGTATAAATAAGTAAAAATATATTTAATATTTGTGATGTTTAGTAATCTTTGGCTAATATCTATGCCAAATGATAATTTGTTTTAATAATGGTTTAGAGGTATAAAATAAGGGTATTAACAATTTTTTGCAAAAAATTGTTAATACTAGTTTGTAGGGGAATATTTAAATGTTATAGAATAAATATGTTTTTGACATCAAATCACAATACCGCTCCCACGCCCGCCTATCCGACGCCGCTAAATTCAACAACCTCCCCGTATCTTCTATAATCTTATCTGCCAGATATTTTCCCCTCACTACAAACCACATTATGTAGTTTGTTAAATACTTTGTAGCCACTCCACGAAACTTATAATATATCCATCCAACAAAAGCTGTTATCTTTTTATGGACAGTTGATACACTGTATATACCATCTTTCATCTTTTTATTAGAAGATATCTCTTTGTGTTTGATGTGCTCTGCATTTACAGTCTTGAAAGCTTTTTTATCGCTGCCGCATACAACTGAATCCTTCGATATTCGTGATTTTAAAAAATCTGATATGTGTTCAGCTTGCACTCTATCGTCTTCTAATTTTTTAAACAAAATATTTCCACTTCTATCTGTGGCAGCCAATACTGCTACTTTCGTTGGCTTCTTTTTCTTTAACTTTTTTATCTCTTTCTTCTCTCTCTTCTTTTTACCTTTTTCAGAATAATTCATTAGAAGTTCCTCTAATTCAACTATTCCAAAGAAATTAACATTGTCTTCAAAAGATTGCAGAGCACTTAAAATTCTATGTCTCCAAAAGAAACTCGTTTGTAGGCAAATACCTACATTTCTAGCACATTCTCTCAAAGTCATTCCTGCAGACATACATTTGATGTATTCTAGCATTTTATCTCTGTGGTGAATGCCATACATAAAGGTGCCTGTGGTTACTCTGAATTGCCTATTACAATTTTTACACATATAATTCTGCACTCCATTTTGTAAGCCATTTTTAATAACATGACTACTATTGCAATCTGGACAAAGTATGCCTGTAGACATGGCTTTTTGCTCTTGATAATCTACAATGTCTTTGCCTTCATTTTTGATTTTATTATATAAATTGTCGTAATACCTGCGTGCTTCTTCTTTAGTGAGGGCAAATACATCTATTTCTTCTTCGAATATTTTATCCATAATTTTTATTTTTTTGCAAATATATAAATTTTTTATAATAAAAACATATTTATTTCATAAAAATAATTTATATTAAATGGCGAATCTGTTTTCAACAGATTCGCCATTCCTATCCCATTAATTTTTTACCTTCTTTTCAAAATAAAAAATATTTATTTTTTTTGTATCTCATTTTTTATATTTATCTTTGACAAATTAAATTTGCAACACATGAGGGTGCAATCAGTTTTAAATAATGATATTATAGAGGATATTATTAATAATACTCAAGTAGCTTATTTATCAACAATTGATGATGAGGGAAATCCCTATGTAGTGCCAATGAATTTCGCTTATGAAGATGGTATTATTTATATGCATAGCGGTCAAAAAGGCAAAAAAATTAACTATATGACTAAACATCCTTTTGTCAGGATTGCTTTTTCTAATAGTGAGATATTAGGTTATCAAAGTGAGAATGTGGCTTGTAGTTATTATATGAAGTACAAAAGTGCTATTGTTGAAGGTTTTGTTAATTTTATTGAAGATTTCGATACTAAAATAATTTATTTAAACAAAATTATGAAAAAATATACTGGGAGAAGCGACTACCAATATAATAAACCTTCTATTGATAATGTTGTAGTATTTACTATTAAAATTACTAAAATGACAGGTAAAACGTTAGGATATTAACACAAAAAAAATAATGTTATGAAAACAATCTTAGATTTAGAACCCAAAAATGTTTGGAAATTTTTTCACGAGCTTACTCAAATCCCTCGTCCTTCAGGTAAAGAGGAAAAAGTAAGAGAATATTTAGTTAAAGTAGCTAAAGACAATAATTTAGAAGTAATGGTGGATGAGATTGGTAATGTAATAATGAGACGTCCTGCAAGTCCAGGTTATGAAAATCGCAAAATAGTTACTCTACAAGCTCATATGGATATGGTCCCCCAAAAAAATATGGATAAAACTTTTGATTTCGAAAAAGATCCTATTCAAACAATCGTAGATGGTGATTGGGTAAAAGCCGATGGCACTACTCTGGGAGCTGATAATGGAATAGGTTTAGCTGCTATATTAGCTGTGCTTACTGATAAAAATTTAAAAACTGGAATGATAGAAGCATTGATTACTATTGATGAAGAACGAGGTATGACTGGTGTTTTTGGACTGAAACCAAATGTTTTAAAAGGTGATATTTTATTAAACCTCGATAGTGAAGATGAAGGAGAAATATTTATAGGTTGTGCTGGCGGTATGGATGCAAGCATAGCTTTTAATATTTCTCGCGAGCCTGTACCTGCTGGCTATAGAGCTTTTCAAGTAGAAATAAAAGGTCTCAAAGGTGGTCATAGTGGATTAGATATTCATTTAGGTAGATTAAATGCTAATAAAGGATTAAATAGATTTATAAAACACGTCATGGATCATCTAGATGGTTTATTAGTATCTTTTGACGGTGGATCACTCCGTAATGCTATACCACGTGAAGCTAATGCTACTATACTTATTCCTGAAAATAAAGTAAAAGAGCTTGATGAAATCAAAAATACTTTTGATAAAAATTTTCATAATGAATTTGGTGATGTAGAGCCTAATTTACAATTTAATATTAAAGAAACTCAACTACCATCTAGTTATATCAAAAAAGATATTGCTGAAAAAATAGTTAAAGCAATCTATGGATGTCCTAATGGCGTTCTGAGGATGAGTACCGAAGTAGAAGGGTTAGTAGAAACATCTAATAATCTAGCTTCGGTGAAGACATCTGATGACAAAGTAGAAATACAATGTCTGATGAGATCTAGCATAGATAGTGCAAAAGAAGCTGTAGGTGAAAAAATAAAAAGTGTTTTTGAACTAGCTGGTGCTCAAGTAGTCCTCAGTGGCTCTTATCCAGGCTGGAAACCAAATCCTAATAGTGAAATTTTAAGTTTAGCAAAAAAAATATATCAAGAAAAATATGGAAAAAACCCTGAAATAAAAGCCGTGCATGCTGGTCTAGAATGTGGACTCATCGGTAGCAAATACCCTAATCTAGAAATGATATCTTTCGGTCCTACCATAGTAGCTCCTCATAGCCCCGATGAACGTGTTAATATTGATAGTGTCAAAAAATTCTACGATTTCTTATTTGAAATTGTAAAAAATATCCCTAATAAAAACTAAAAAATATTAATATTTTGAGTGTATATAGTAAAAATTTTAAGCATCAGCTTATTTGGCAAAAAACTCTGGAGTTAGTACAAGATATCTATGCTCTTACTAGGCAGTTACCTATTGATAAACAAAATAATGTGATTACTCAATTAAGAAATAATGTTGATGCTTTACACTCAAATATTGCTTTGTCTCTTATTAACATTTATTCTAATAACTATAATAACATTATTCTGGAATCATTGGATTTATGTGATAATTTGAGAGTACAAATTTTGTTTTTACTAAAAGAACAGTATATTACAGAAATAATGGCTAATGATAAATTAGAAAAAATAAATACTATCTATCAAGCTCTTTATGAGTTATTAAAAGAAAAAAATTTACCATACTCTGCTAATTAAATTATTACGTGTTTTATATTTATTTTTGATGCAGTTTGTTGCATTTAAAATTAGACTTTTTTAGTAACTTTGTCTATGCTTTCAATAATTATACCTACAAAACAAAGAGAAAATATTTTCTATGAGACTGTCATAGCTTTAGACCAAGCATTACAATTTTTTAATTATGATTATGAAGTTATCATTGTGAATAATGATGATAAATCGTTATCTATTGTTCTGCCTAGTGATTTCAAACTAATTAATTGTAACACCGGTGGTGTAGCTGCTGCTAGAAATATGGGAGCAAAATATGCTAATGGAGATATACTATTATTTCTAGATAATGATATCATTATTCCATCTGAAAGCTTAAAAAAAGGTTATGAATATTTTATCAATTTATCTAAGCTAAATGATAAAATGGTCCTTAATTTTAATTGGGTTTATCCACAAAATATTTATGACACGCTAACGCAAAGCCCTTTTGGTAGATATATACTTTATTACGGATTTGATAAATATGAAGGCAAAGCATGGACAAATATCACTTTTGATAAAAATAATGAATACATTAAAACTAATATGTTTACTTCTTGCGCTTTTTTTATTAAAAAATCTATATTTTCACAAATTGGAGGTTATAATGATAATTTCAAATTCGCTGGTTATGAAGATAATGATTTCAAAGAAAAATTAATAAAAAATGGTATCGATATTTATCTTTTGCCTAATATTTATGTATATCATAATGAAAAAGATTTTTTAGATCTTAAAAAATTTTTAGAAAGAAAATATAGATCTGCCTATACTCGTAAACAAGCTGTAGACTTAGGAGATAGTGATTTATTATTGCAACATTCTTTTCTCAAAAAATTCATTCTAAACATCATTTGGATTTTTAGAATTTTTTTTATTTCATTTGTAAATAATTTTTTTAAAGCAAAAAAATTTGATTTTATAACTTTTAAAATTATTGATGCTTTATTAGCAGCTTACATTTACAAAGGTTACAATAGTAAATAATTTTTAAAATGGCGAAAAAATTAGTTTACATTATTTCAGACATAGACAAAGCCCTAGAGTTTGAATGGGCAGCTACTTATTTATCGCCATATTTTGATATGAAATTTATACTACTTAATCCTGCGGATTCAGATTTAGAAAATTTTTTAAAAAAAAATAATATCCCTGTTTATAGAGTAATATATAGAGGCAAAATGAATTTAATTCCTGCTTTCACAGACGTTTATCAAATATTAAAAAAAATTAAACCAGATATAGTACATTGTCATCTTTTGACAGCCAATATTATTGGTTTATCAGCTGCTAAACTTGCTAAAGTAAAAAAAAGAATTTACACAAGACATCATTCATCATATCACCATATTTATCATAAGCATGGCATAATATATGACAAATTAAGTAATAAGCTAGCCACAAATATTATAGCTATCAGTCCGATAGTTAAAGACATCCTGGTAAAATGGGAAAAAGTTCCTGAAAAAAAGGTAAAAATAATACCTCATGGCTTACCAGAAAATCTTTTTAACAATATAAATGATGAAGATATAGTATTAATAAAGACCAAATATAATTTACATGGTTATAAACCTGTCATAGGTGTCATCTCTAGATTTACTGAATGGAAAGGTGTACAATATATCATCCCAGCTTTTAAATTATTAGTAGATGAATACCCAAATGCCAAATTAGTTTTAGCAAATGCTATTGGAGATTATGAATCTGAAATTAATAAATTATTAATGCAATTACCTCGTGATTCTTATGTAAAAATAAATTTCGAACCTAATATGCCTGCACTTTTTAAAACTTTTAATGTTTTCGTGCATACTCCTATAGATAATCATTCTGAAGCTTTTGGGCAAGTTTACATAGAGGCTCTAGCTGCTGGTATACCTATGGTTTGCACTCTCAGCGGTATAGCTAATGAATGTGCTAAACACTTAGAAAATGCCATCGTAGTCGATTATAAAAATACTGATGCTATTTATAATGGAATAAAAGTAATATTAGAAAATAAAAATATTAGAGACAAATTAATTAAAAATGCACCTATCTCTGTCAAACAATATACTGTAGAAAATAAATTTAATTTATTGAAAAATCTATATGATGAATGAAAATATCCTTGTAAGCATAATCATACCAGTATATAATGGTGAGAAATATTTAGCAGACACTATTCAAAGTGTGATAGATCAAACTTATAAAAATTGGGAATTAATAATTGTAGATGATGGATCTACAGATAATACATCAAATGTAGTCAAGCAATTCAATGATAGTCGTATTTCATATATTAAAAAAAATAATACCGGTGTATCTGATACTAGAAATCTAGGTGCTATGATTTCTAATGGTGAGATATTATGCTTCTTAGATGCAGATGATATTTGGCTTCCTGAAAATTTAGAAAAAAAAGTTGAGAAATTAATAAATGAGCCCAAAGGTGTATTAGTATATTCTTCGATGTATTTATGGGATGAACGCAGTGACTTCAAAACTTGTAAAACAACAAAAAAAATTTTAGAGGATGATTGGGAGAAATTTAGAAAACTTATAGCACCTACTATTCCATCATCTGCAATCATCAAAAGAGATTCTTTCTTTGAGGCAGGAATGTTTGATATTAATATTAGCACTTCAGCAGATTTTGATTTAAACATTAGATTGAGAGAATTAGGTGAGTTTATATATCTAGAGGA